>NZ_JBIVMI010000003.1:262617-468330 GCF_044753005.1 Kitasatospora sp. NPDC088548 | reverse complement strand
GGCCACGAAGACCCCGAGCGCCCCGAGCCCCGCCACCGTGGTGCGCCAGGGCGCCCAGCGCAGCACCAGCACGCCGAGGAAGACCACCGCGGTCACTGCGACCACCACGCCGCCCCGGTCGTGCGTGGCCATCGCGTACCCGGCGGCCGCGCCCGTCCCCGCCGCGTACCAGGCACGATGCCGGGCCGGGCCGTCGCTGAGCCAGCCGTGCATGCAGAGCAGCCAGGCCAGGATCAGCACCGGCAGGACGGTGTCCGACATGGCGAACTCGGAGTAGAAGATCACCGGCGGCAGCAGCGCGGTGACGCCGGCGAAGACGTACGCCAGCAGCCGGCGGAGGCCGAGGCGGCGCAGCGCCAGGAAGGCCAGCGGGAAGACCAGCGCGTTCAGCAGCGCGTTGATCCCCATCACCAGGTGGTAGGCCGTGACGGGGTCGTCGGCTATCCGCAGCGCCGGGGAGATCAGCAGCGGGTAGCCGCCGGGGATCACCACGCCGACCGGCATCTCGGTGGTCGGCCGGCCGGCCAGCACCCGGGCCAGGACGAGATAGGAGTCCTCGTCGGGGTGTACGGACGGGTAGTTCAGGTGCCGGACGAGCACCAGCCGGAAGAGCACCTCCACGGCGTAGCCGACGAGCAGCGCCGCCGGCCAGAACCAGCGGCGGCCCCGGGCCTGGTCGAACCGCCGCACCCCCCGGGCCACGAGGCCCACCGGTCGCGTCGCGCCGACCGGATCACTGCTCTCCCGGACGCCGTCCCGGCGTTCTTCGACGGTCTCTGTTGAAGTCTGCTGCACTGATCTCCGACTCTTCCCCTGATAGCCCGGCTCTGAGATGGATGCGGCAGGCCGGCCGGCCTGTCCGCGGCCCGCCCGGCAGCCCGGAGGGCTCGGCTCGGTCGGGCCGGGCGCGGTCGGCGCCGACGACTCGCACGCTGTGTTCGCTCGCTCCCTGCCACGCCGGTGGGCGGGCGGCGTCCGCCACCTGACCGCCCGGGCACGCAGCCGTGCCCGGGGCACCGGCGAGGGCGGTGCCCCGAAGCGGGGTCGGCTCTCGCATGAAGCGTCCTGTCACGCAGTCATATATATCGTTGATCTACATATAGCGTCCAGCCAATCCGGCGCCGAAGACGGAAGAACGCGGCGGCGACCCCGACCGCGGCCTTCCGCCGCGGGCCTCAGCCCGCCAGGGCGGCGCGGTGGGCGCGCCAGCGGTCCAGCAGACCGTCCAGCTCGCCGATCATGAACTCGAAGAACTCGGCGCTCTCGGCCAGCCGTTCACCGGCGACACTGTCCGGACCGAGCGTGGACTCACCGTCCCTCAGCACCCGCACCCAGCGCACCAGCAGTTCGTCACGCCGGGCCAGGGAGGCGAACCAGACGTCGTCGAACACCCGGTAGCGGTCGCGGCGCGAACCGGGCTCGCGCTCCTTGGAGACCAGGCCCGTCTGGCTGAGATAGCGCATCGCCCCGGAGACGGCCGCCGGGCTGATCCGCAGCCGCTCGGAGAGCTCGGCGGAGGTGAGCACGCCGCTGTCCTCGGCCATCAGGCAGGAGAAGACCCGGGCCGGCATCCGGGGAAACCCGGCCACCGTCAGCTCGGCCGCGAACCGCTCGACGAACTCCGAGACCGCCCCGGCGTCCCGCTCTTCCCGCTTCACCCGCACACCTTCCTCCAAGCGCCACATCCGCGTCCGCCCCGACTTTAGCGCCTTCCCAATATTCACGTTTTTCTGAAACTACGGTATCTTCAGGAGCATGACGAAGGCAATCGCCCTGTCCGGCCTCCGCAAGTCCTTCGGCCGGACCACCGCGCTGGACGGCCTCGACCTCACGGTCGAGACCGGCGAGGTGCACGGCTTCCTCGGGCCCAACGGCGCCGGGAAGTCCACCACCATCCGGGTGCTGCTGGGCCTGCTGCGGGCCGACGGCGGCACCGCCAGGCTGCTCGGCAAGGACCCGTGGAACGACGCCGTCGAGCTGCACCGCCGCCTCGCCTACGTCCCCGGCGACGTCGAACTCTGGCCGAACCTCACCGGCGGCGAGGCCATCGACCTGCTCGCCCGGCTGCACGGCAACCACGACCGCCGCCGCCGCGACGAACTGGTCGAACGCTTCGACCTCGACCCGACCAAGAAGGGCCGCGCCTACTCCAAGGGCAACCGGCAGAAGGTCGCCATCGTCGCCGCGCTGGCCTCCGACGCCGAGCTGCTGCTGCTCGACGAGCCGACCGCGGGCCTCGACCCGCTGATGGAGGTCGTCTTCCAGGACGTCGTCCTCCAGGCCAAACGGCAGGGGCGGACCATCCTGCTCTCCAGCCACATCCTGGCCCAGGTGGAGAAGCTCGGCGACCGGGTCAGCATCATCCGCCGGGGCCGGGTGGTGCAGAGCGGCACCCTCGGCGAACTGCGCCACCTCACCCGGACCACCATCGAGGCCGAGACCCAGCGGCCGGTCACCGGCCTGGCGGACCTGCCCGGCGTCCACGGCGTCCGCACCGACGGCAACCGGGTCCACTTCGCCGTGGACGGCGCCCGGTTGGACGCCGCCGTCCAGCGGCTCGGCGCGGCCGGACTGCGCAGCCTGGTCAGCCACCCGCCCACGCTGGAGGAGCTGATGCTGCGCCACTACGGCGACGAGCTGGCCGCGAACGGCCACCGCGGCACCGGCGACGAGCGCGACGGCGGGGCCCCGCGATGACCGCCACCACCGCCGCCTCCGCCGGCACGGCGGCCGGCCGCCCCCGGCCTCCCGGTGGCGTGCTGGCCGGCACCGGCGCGCTGCTCCGTTTCGACCTGCGGCGGGACCGCCTCCGCCTCCCGGCCTGGGTGCTCGGCCTGGGCCTGCTGACGCTCTCCACCGCGAACAGCCTCCACACCGTCTACCCGACCGCCGCCGACCGCGCCTCGATCGCCCGGGCCTCCGACAGCCCGGCGGTGCTCGCCCTGACCGGGCCCGCCCACTACCTGGGCGACTACACCTACGGCGCCATGCTCGGGCACCGGATGCTGGGTCTGATGACCGTCCTGGCCGGTCTGATGAGCATCCTGATCATCACCCGGCACACCCGGGCCGAGGAGGAGAGCGGCCGCGCCGAACTCGTCCGCTCCACCGCGGTCGGCCGCCACGCCCAGCTCACAGCCGCGCTCGCCACCGCCGCCGTCGCCAACCTCGCGCTCGCCCTGCTGCTCGCCGCCGGGCTGCCCGCCCTCGGCGTCCCCGGCATCACCGCCGGCGGCGCCCTGCTGTACGGAGCGGCACACGCCGCCGCCGGACTGCTGTTCGCCGCCGTGGCCGCCGTCGCCGTCCAGTTCACCGCGCACACCCGGACCGCCTCCGGCCTGGCCCTCGCCGTACTGGGCGCCGCCTACGCCCTGCGCGCGGCCGGGGACGCCGGTGGCAACGGACTGTCCTGGGCCTCCCCGGTCGGCTGGCTCCAGCGCACCTACGTCTTCGTCGACGACCGCTGGTGGCCGCTGCCGCCGGTGCTCGCCCTCGCCGCCACCACCGGCGCGGCGGCGTTCGCGCTCAGCACCCGGCGCGATGTCGGCGCCGGGCTGCGCGCCACCCGCCCCGGCCCGCCCGTCGGCAGCCCCGCGCTCGGCACCGCGCTCGGCTTCCCGCTGCGGCTCCACCGCGGCCTGCTGGGCGGCTTCGCGGTGGCGCTGGTGCTGCTCGGCGCGATGTACGGCTCACTGCTCGGCGGCGCCGACTCGATGCTGAAGGACGTCGAACAGCTCAGGGACGCCCTGGCGCGGCTCGGCGGCCATTCCCTCGCCGACTCCTTCGCCGCCATGACCATGCTGGTCGTCGCCGTGGTGGGCGCCGTCTACGCGGTGCTGGCCACGCTTCGCCCGCGCGCGGAGGAGGCCGCCGGGCGGGCCGAACCGGTGCTCGCCACCGGCCTCTCCCGCACCCGCTGGCTGGGCGGCCATCTGACGGTCGCGCTGCTCGGATCCACCGCGCTGATGCTGGCGACCGGTCTCGGCTTCGGCCTCGCGGGCGCGGTCTCCACCGGCGACGGGGGCGCGTTCCTACGGCTGACCGGCGCGGCCCTGGCGTTCGCGCCCGCCCAGTGGGTGACGGTGGGTTTCGCCGCGGCCGTGTACGGCTGGCTGCCCAGAGCCGCGCCGCTGGCCTGGCTCGTCCCGGCCTACGCCTTCGTGATCGGCTACCTCGGCCCGCTGCTGAAGCTGCCGGACGCGCTGAACCGGCTCTCGCCGTTCGGCCAGGTGCCCCGGCTCCCGGCGGCCGGGATGAACTGGACGCCGCTCGCCGCACTCACCCTGGTCGCGGCCGCCCTGCTCGCCCTCGGCCTGGCCGGGTTCAAGCGGCGCGACCTGGAACTCACCTGACCCACCCGGCTCACCCGGCCCACGGCGCCCGGGGCCGGTGAACAGCCCGCGGGGCCCGTCCGGTTCGTCCCGGACGGGCCCCGCGGCGTCGCCGTCACAGGTACTTGACCAGCTCCGGCATCAGGTCCTGGAAGGTACGGCCGCTGGCCGGCTGGCCGATCGCGGCCATCTGCCAACCGGCGGGCGTGCGCTGCACCTTGGCCATGATCTGGGCGGTGTACGGACCGCCGCCGGTCAGCGTGTAGCGGGCCAGCTCGGCGCCGGTCTGCTCGTCCACCAGGCGGCAGAAGGCGTTCTCGACCTCCTGGAAGGTCTGCCCGGTGAAGGAGTTGACGGTGAAGAGGATCTGGTCGACCACCGCCGGGACCTGGGTCAGGTCCACCGTGATCGACTCGTCGTCGGTGGCGTCGCCCGCGCCGCCGGTCAGGTTGTCACCGCTGTGCCGCACCGAACCGTCGTTGCTGGTGAGGTGCTGGAAGAACACCACGTCCACCGGCTTGCCCTCGGAGAACAGCACGGCCGAGGCGTCCAGGTCGATCTCCTGCGAGGCCAGCAGCTTGGCGAAGAACCCCTTGCGCTGGACGGCCCGCCAGCCGAGACCCATCCGCACCACGCCCAACCGACCGCCGCCCGGCTTCTCCAGGCTCAGCTTCTGCCCCTTGGCCAGCGAAACGCTCATCGCGCCCTCCTCGTTCCTCCGCCTGCGCACCCTGAATCTACAGCACTGTAGAGCGGCCGGGTCCGCACGAGTCGCCTCTGGGAAACCCCGTACCCCGCTTCTACGATCATCACCACACGATCCTGGCACCGGGAGGGGTACGCGATGACCGACACGCACCACGACACGGACCGCGCCACGTCCGACAGCACCACCGGCACCACCGGCAGCACCGGCAGCACGGCCGACGGCCCACCCGCCGCCGCACCCGTCGACCCGCTCCACGCCGAACTGGACCGCCGCGCGGCCGAGATCGCCGACCAGGTGATCCGCTGGCGCCGCCATCTGCACGCCCACCCCGAGCTCCCCAACCGCGAGGCCGGCACCGCCGCGCTGATCGCCGACCACCTGCGCGCGCTCGGCCTGGACGAGGTGCGCACCGGCATCGCCGGCCACGGCGTGGTCGGCGTGCTGC
This sequence comes from Kitasatospora sp. NPDC088548, assembly GCF_044753005.1. Lineage (NCBI taxonomy): Bacteria > Bacillati > Actinomycetota > Actinomycetes > Kitasatosporales > Streptomycetaceae > Kitasatospora > Kitasatospora sp. NPDC088548. The sequence goes on along the minus strand of NZ_JBIVMI010000003.1, from coordinate 462,845 downwards.
GCGGCGGCCGCCCGGGTACGGGGGTGATCGCGCTGCGCGCCGACACCGACGCGCTGCCGGTGCCGGACCGCTGCGGCACCGACTTCGCCTCCACGGTCGTGGACGCCGACTACCCTGGCGGCCCGTTCCCCGTCTCGCACGCCTGCGGTCACGACTGCCACGCCGCGATCCTGCTGGGCGCGGCCACCGTCCTGGCCGGCGTCCGGGGGGAGCTTCCGGGCACGGTGCTGTTCGTCTTCCAGCCCGCCGAGGAGGGCCCGCCGGTGGACGAGCCGGGCGGGGCGCGCGTGATGCTCGCCGAGGGTGCGCTCGCCGACCCCGCGCCGTCCATGGTGTTCGGCCTGCACGTCACATCGGACCCGAAGGGGCACGTCGGCTACCACGCGGGCTACCAGCTGAGCGCCTCCCGGCTGGTCCGGATCGTGATCACCGGCCGGCAGACGCACGGGTCCTCGCCCTGGCGGGGCGAGGACCCGATGCCCGCCGCCGGGGCCGTGCTCACCGGGATCGGCCAGCTCTACCGGCAGCGCTCGGCCTACGACCCGGTCGCGGTCACCATCGGGCACCTGGAGGACGTCGGCCGGTTCAACATCATCGGCGAGCAGGTCACCCTCTGGGGCACCATCCGGTGCGCCGTCGAGTCGGAGATGGCCGAGGTGGAGAAGCGCCTGGCGACGCTGGCCGAGCACACCGCCCTGGCGTACAACTGCACGGCGCGGGTGGACTATCTCCAGCCGGTACCCGCCCTGCACAACCGGCCGGAGTGGGTGGCGGCGGCGCTGCCGACCTTCCGTCGGGTGGTGGGCGCGGACCGGGTCGCCGAGGTGCAACCCTCGCTCGGGTACGACGACGTCTCGGAGTTCGTCAACGCGTTCGGCGGGCTGTACGTGATGCTCGGCGTGCAGGACACCGAGCGCACCGCCGAGGGCACGGTCGTCCCGGTGCCGGGCGGGCGCGGGGTGGCGGTCAACCACAACCCGCACTTCTACGCCGACGACGACACTCTGGTCACCGGTGTCCGGCTGCACGTCAACGTCGCCTGGGACCACCTCACGGGTGCGCTGGAGCCCGCCGGGGACTGACCCGGCGGGGCTGGACCGGGAACCGGGGGCGGGCCCCGGTTCCCGGTTCCCGGTTCCCGGTTCAGCCCCCGGCCTGCCGCCAGGCACCGAACCCTGCTCCCCCGCCGTTGGCCGGCGGCCGGTTCCCGGCGGGCGCGCCAGGGACTACGCCCGGAGCTCTCTCGTTCCGCCCTCGCTTGCCCCTTCGGGCGGATGCGAGGATGCGGGAATGTACAGGTATCTGACCGTTCGCTCGGACTGTCGCTACAGCGAGAGCACCCCGGCGTCTGTGCTGGTGGAGTGCCTGGACTCGGTGCCCGGCCTTCGGAGGACCGACCTCGCCTTCTACGAGGCCGAGGGTGGCCCTGACTGGCTCCATGTGACCCTCGCCGCGTGCGACAGCACCGGTAGCTACGCCGTCCACGAGGGCACGGTGCCCCAGCGGGTCAACGTGGTGGAGCTGATCTGCTCCTCGGGCGGCGGCCCCCCGGCCTACGAAGCCGCACAGGCACTGGCGGCGAGGATGGCCGCTCTGCTCGCGTGGGAGGTGGCGGACCCCGAGAGCGACGAAGTCCTGCACACAGGGCGCCGGTCGGCGACCTCCGGCGGAGACCGCCGCTGGAACTCCGGCGCGTGACACCGGAGGGCCCGCAGAGCAGCTTCAGGTGATCCACGGACAGGGCTGAAGAGCTCCCGGCAGGCAGGAATTGCGTGGCGGCAGTCGCAGGATCCGGCGGTGGTCACGCCAGTGGCCGGCGAGGATGGCGAAGCTCGGCGCGCAGGCTCCGAGCTGCGGCAGTGCGTCGTGCACGGCGTTGCGGAACCGGCCGCGTCCAGTCCGGTGGGGACCTTGATGCCGAGCACCAGCGGTGTCAGGGCGATCAGCCGGTGCGGGCTCTTCTCGTCGGATCTCCCGTTGCTCACCCGGCCCAGCGTCGTCCGGCCCCGCCGCAGGGCCCCCGTTGCGCCGACGGTGGGCGCGCCCACCGGGCCTGGCCCGGGGCGCTGTCGCCGGTCGGCCAGGATGCGCCCGCTACCCGCGCTCCAGCCGGACCAGGGCATCGACGGCCTCGGCGGCCACCGGGTGGACCGGGTCTGCGTCGGGTGTCCGCCGGTGACCGGCCTCGGCGGTCACCGGGCGGCGGACGCGTTCCGCCCGGACGGTGCGCAGGCCGGTGGACGCGAGGTCGGCGAGCACGTCGTCCGGGGTGAACAGGACGCGCGGGTCCTGCGGGCCGCCGATGCCCTCGGTGAGGTTGGTGGTGTCGTGGCCGACCACCAGCAGGGTGCCGCCGGGGGCGAGCGCGGCGGCGGCGCGGCGCAGCGCCGCCCGGCGTTCGGCGGCCGGCAGGTGGAGGTAGGCGACCAGGACCAGGTCGTAGCCGTCGGCCGGGAGTTCGAAGGTGCGGGCGTCGCCGTGCCGCCAGGTGAGCCGGTCGGCGACCTCGTCGGGCAGGGCGGCGGTGAGCCGTTCGGCCCGTTCGACGGCGACCGCGGAGTAGTCGAGGCCGGTGACCTGCCAGCCCTGGCGGGCCAGCCAGATGCTGTTGCGGCCCTCCCCGGCGGCGACGTCCAGGGCGCGGCCGGGGGTGTGCCCGGTCAGTTCGCGGACCACCCAGCGGTTGGGTTCGGCGCCCCAGACCAGCTCGCTCGCGGCGTACCGGTCGTCCCAGTCCTGGCTGTCCATGGCTCGTCCTTCGTTCGGCGGGTCCGCTTCGTACGGTCACGGTACTGGCGGCGGGCCGGGGAACCCCCGCACGCCGCCGGGACCGCCGACGCTCCGTCGCGGCGCCGGGGCGGTCGGCCCGATCCGGAGGTCCGTCCCGGGGACAGCTCCGGAGGTCCGTCCTGGAGTCCGCCAACCATCCATCGGGCGGGCACCCTTGACGGCGAATATTGGTCCAGTCCAATCTGTGATGTCGTGACACGGTGGCCTCCGGGCCGGCCGTGCCGCGGCACCGTACGCCCAGTTCGTGTCACCCGTCCCCGCGCGCCCCCACAGCGCTCGGTTCGGCTCCCCTGCGGCCCGCCCCGGGCCGTCGCACCGCCGGAAACCCCCACTCATCCGGAGGACATCGCATGCACGACAGAGTCCTGCCCGCACGCCCTGCCACCCGCCGGTCCACCGCGCCCCGCCGGCGCGCCACCGCGCTGGCCCTCGCGGCCACCCTCACCACCGGCAGCGCCGCCCTCGCCCTGTCGCTCAACACGGCCTCGGCTGCCGCGGTCAACCTGCTGACCAACGCCGACTTCGAGACCGGCACCCTGGCCGGCTGGACCTGCGCCAACGGGTCGGTCGTCACCACCCCGGTGCACGGCGGGAGTTACGCGCTCAGCGCCGCCGCCTCCGCCTCCGACACCGCGCAGTGCCAGCAGACGGTCACCGTCCAGCCCAACACCACGTACACCCTGGCCGGCTGGGTCCAGGGCAGCTACGTCTACCTCGGCGCGACCGGCACCGGCGTCAACGCCTCCACCTGGGCGCCCAACGCGACCGGCTGGACGCAGCTGAGCACCACCTTCACCACCGGTGCGAGCACCACCTCGGTGACGGTCTTCACCCACGGCTGGTACGGCACCGGCACCTACCGCGCGGACGACCTCAGCCTGACCGGCCCGGGCGGGCCGACCAGCAGCACCAGCCCCACCGCGTCCAGCAGCCCGACGGCGTCGAGCAGTCCGACCTCGTCCAGCAGCCCGACCGCGTCGAACAGCCCGACGGCCTCCAACAGCCCGACCGGCAGCGCCAGCCCCACCGCGACCGCCACGGCCACCGGCCCGGCCGGCGACGGCAAGGTGACCACGCCCACCGGGGTGACCGTCAGCAAGGTCACCAGCAACGCCGTGGTGCTCAGCTGGCAGCCGTCCACCCTGACCAGCGGCGACGGCCCGGTCTCCTACAAGGTGTACTCCGGCGGCCAGTTGGTGGCGACCTCGATGGGCACCTCGGTGGCCGTCAGCTCGCTGCTGCCCGGCACCGCCTACACCTTCAGCGTCCAGGGCTACTCCGGCACCCACGGCTCCGCCCAGTCCTCGCCGGTGAGCACCACCACCTCCGCCGCGCCCGCGGCGAGCCCGTTCCGGTCGGCCTACTTCGACCAGTGGGGCATCTACGAGAACGCGTACTACCCGAAGAACGTCGACACCAGCGGCGCCGCGAGCAAGCTCGACGTCATCAACTACGCCTTCGCCAACATCCACCCCACCTCGCACACCTGCTTCCAGGCGGTGAAGGCCTCCGACTCGGGCAACGAGAACAACCCCAACGCCGGTGACGGCGCGGGCGACGCCTACGCGGACTACCAGGACAGCTACACCGGCGCCAACAGCGTGGACGGCACCACCGACACCTGGGAGCAGCCGCTCAAGGGCAACTTCAACCAGCTGCGCCAGCTGAAGGCCAAGTACCCGAACCTGCGGTTCACCATCTCGATCGGCGGCTGGACGTACTCCAAGTACTTCTCGGACGCGGCCGCGACCGACGCCTCCCGCAAGGCCTTCGTCTCCTCCTGCGTCGACATGTTCCTCAAGGGGAACCTGCCGACCAACATCGCCGGTGACGCCTCGGGCGGGCAGGCCTCGGCGGCCGGCCTCTTCGACGGCGTGGACCTCGACTGGGAGTACCCGGGCTCGGCCGGCGGTCACACCGGCAACCACTACTCCCCCGCCGACAAGCAGAACTTCACCCTGCTGCTGAAGGAGTTCCGCACCCAGCTGGACGCCCTCGGCTCCGCGCAGGGCAAGCACTTCCTGCTGACGGCGGCGCTGCCGAGCGGCCAGGACAAGATCGCGCTGCTGGAGACCGACAAGATCGGCGCGTACCTGGACTACGCCGACATCATGACCTACGACATGCACGGCGCCTGGGACGCCAAGGGCCCGACCAACCACCAGGACCCGCTGCACGACAGCCCGGCCGACCCGACCACGCCGATCACCCCGGGCACCCGCAAGTACAACGTGGACACCACGCTCGCCGCGTACACCACCGGCCTGCCGGAGTACGGCATCACCGGCGGGTTCCCGGCGAACAAGCTGGTGCTGGGCATCCCGTTCTACTGGCGCGGCTGGACGGGCGTCCCGGCCGGCTCCAACTACGGCCTCTACCAGAGCGCGACCGGCCCGACCGCGGCCAAGCCGCTGAGCCAGGAGGCCGGTCTGGCCGCCTGGAAGGAGCTGACCCCCACCGCGGCCAACACCCACTGGGACCCGGTGACCGAGACCTCGTGGGTCTACGACGGCACCAACTTCTGGACGGGTGACACCCCGCAGGCCATCCAGGCGCGCGGGGCGTACGCCAAGAGCAAGGGCCTGGCCGGCATGTTCGCCTTCTCCCTGGAGAACGACGACGCCTCCGGCACCCTGCTCAACGCGATGAACAGCAGCCTGCACTGACGCACCGTCAGTGAACGGCCAGGGGCCGCGCGGATCGAGGTGATCCGCGCGGCCCCCGCGTGTGTCCGGCGTGGTGTCCGGCGTGTGTGCCCGGCGGGGGTGTCCGGGCGTGGGTGTCCGCCCGCCGCTACCGCTTCCGCGGCACCGGGTCCGCTCCACCGCGCGAGGTCGCGCCCGGACGGCAGCGCAGCAGCCGGCCGACGGTCAGCCGGGCGCCGCGCAGCGCACCGTGCCGGTGCAGCGCCTGGACGGCGTAGGTCGAGCAGGACGGCGTGTAGGGGCAGCAGGCCGGGCGCTTCGGGCTGATCTCGGTCCGGTAGTACCGCACCGCCCCGTACAGCGCGCCCGCCGCGAAGCCCTCGGGAACGGGCGCCGCCCGGTCCGCACCGGTCTCCGGGCCCGCACCGCCCGCCGCGCCCGGCCGCCGTCCGGCGCGAACGCCGGCGAGGGCGAACCGGACGCCCGCGGCCATCATCACCGGGACGAGGGCGATCAGACAGGGGTCGGCGAGGTCGCAGCAGTCGCAGGCGTCCAGGCAGTCGTTGTCGCGCTTCTTCGGCTTGCCGTTGCGGCGCCGGTACTCCTCCCAGGCCCGCCGCTGCTCCCGCCGTCGGAGGCGCTCCGACTCGGGCAGCCACCACCAGGCCCGCTGGGGGCGCTGCGGCGGGAACGAGACGCCGGGGCCGGGCTGCTGGTAGGACACGACGGATGATCCCTTCGGTGCTTCCGCCGGGGCCGACCCCCAACGACCCGGTCAGATTATCCGAGGGCGCGGGCGGCTACGCAGCCGCCCGAACAGCGGTCAGCCGCTGCCGCCGCCCAGGGTCGGGAAGAGGTCGGTGAACGGCTGGGTGGTCACCGAGACGCTGCGGCCGAACGGGTCGTCGAAGTCCCAGATCAGGAAGAGCAGGAAGGCGATCAACGCGCTGAACGCACCCGCCAGGACCAACTCCCTGGCCGAACGCCGGATCTGGAGCGCGAACACCATGCCGACGGTGACCAGCGCCCCGACGATCAGGCCGAACCAGACCACGCCCGGCATGGTCGGACCGGCGTTCTGGCCACGGGCGTTGCGGGCCTCGTCGACGGCGCTGATCCGGTCCATGATCGGCTGGTAGGCCTGGGACTCCAGGTCGCTCTCGGGGGCGTGGGTGGCGACGTCCGCCCGCAGCTTGTCCAGCAGTTCGGTGCCCCGGTCGGAGATCTCGCCGTGCTCGCGCATGTACGTCCACTCGACGTCCACCACGTACGAGACATAGGCGTCCACGTCGGCCCGGACCTTGTCGCGGAACTCGACCGGGTAGACCTGCGCCCGCTCGCTCACCTCGTGCAGCGACTGCGCCTCGCGCAGCGCGTCGTCCTGGGCGGCGCCGCGCGCCTCCCAGACGCCCGCGATGGCGAGGCCGAGCACGATCGCGTAGACCACGCCGATCATCATCGTCATGTACTCGATGACGTCCGGCGTCTCGTCGGAGCTGTCGCCCTCGCGCACCCTGCGGTGCCTCAGCAGCACCACCGCCACCACGACGGCGCAGGCCGCCGACATGGCGATGGCCAGCGCCAACCACTCGGACATGGGAACTCCCTTCCTGCTTCTTGGGGGTGGATCTCTCGTCGTGGCCGGGGGCCCGCCCACGGGCGGGCGGACCCGGCTTCGGGACCGGCCGCCCCAGCGGCAACCGGCCTCGGCAGTGGCCGACTTCAGGAGCTGCCGACCTCAGGGGAAGCCCGCCTCAGGACCGGCCGGAGCCGCCGCGTCCGGACCCGCCGCGCGGGCGCAGGACCGCTGCCGCGAGCACGGCCGGCACGGTGACCAGCAGCATCGTCCGGGTGGGCGACGTGCCGTGCCGACGCTCCGGGGCGGGCGGGGGCGGGGGCGGGGCCGGCGGCAGCCGGAGCGGCTTCGCGGCGGGTGTCGCCCGCACCGGGCTGGGGGCCGCCGGGCTCGGCGCGACGGTCGGCGCCGGCGGTTCGGGCGGTTTGGGCGGCGCGGGCGGTTTGGGCGCGGGAGCCGGGGGCGGTACGGCCGGCCGTACATCCGGCGTCGGCGAGGGTTTGGGCTCCGGCCGGGGCGACGCGGGCGGCGGGGTGGGTGCGGACGTGGGTGTGGGCGCGGGCGGCGGCACCGGCACGGGGGGCGGCGTCGGAGTCGGGGTCGGCGTGAAGCTGGGTGTCGGCGTCGGCGTCACAGTCGGCTTCGGCGTCGGCGTGGGCGTGGGGCTGGGCGTCACAGTCGGCGTCGGGCTCGGACACGGGTGGTGGTGGTGTCCGCCGGAGTGGTCGGGCTTGGGGTGGTGCGGCTGCGGATGGTGCAGGACCCCGGAGAGGTCGACGGAGACGCCCACCTCCACGTCGACGTCCACCTCGACACCCACGCCGCCCTTGCCGACCGAAACCGAGACGTCCGTCCCGGCGGAGACACAGGTCTCGACGACGACCGGACCGTGCGGGCGCCCCCCGCCGTGGTGCCCGGCGGGCCGGGCGGCGGCCGCGCCGCTCAGCAGCGCGCAGAGCGCGGCCACCCCGGCCGCCGCCCCGGCCACCCGGACTCCGCGCCCGGGAGCGCCGACGGCAGCGCCGCCGCTCCTCGCGAAGGTCAGCTCTCGGGTCACGGCTGACCGTCCATCGGTATCCGTCGGCTGCTGGGGCTGCGGCATGGGCTCCCTACACCTCTCGCGTTCTCAGGAGGGTCGGCCGGTACGGGGAGAGCCGACGCCGGACGGCCCGCCTCCGGGGGCGGGTCGTCCGGGCGCGGCCTCGCTCAGGCGCGGCCGTGCGCGATCTCGACGTTCTCCAGCACGCCGACGGCGTCGGGCACCAGGATCGCGGCCGAGTAGTAGGCGCTGACCAGGTAGGAGATGATCGCCTTCTCGCTGATCCCCATGAAGCGGACCGAGAGGCTCGGCTGGTACTCGTCCGGGATCCCGGTCTGGTGCAGGCCGATGACGCCCTGGTTGTCCTCGCCCGTCCGGATCACCAGGATCGAGCTGGTGTTCTCCTTGGTGATCGGGATCTTGTTGCACGGCAGGATCGGCACCCCGCGCCACGCCGGAACCTGCTGCCCGCCGAGGTCGACATGGTGGGGGTAGAGCCCGCGCGAGTTCAGCTCACGGCCGATGGCGGCGATGGTGCGCGGGTGGGCGAGCAGGTAGTCAGGGTCACGGCGGCGGTTGAGCAGCTCGTCGAGGTCGTCCGGGGTGGGCGGACCGGAGTGGGTCTGGATCCGCTGGTCGAAGTCGGCGTTGTTGAGCAGGCCGAACTCCGGGTTGTTGACGATCTCGTGCTCCTGGCGCTCGCGCAGCGCCTCGATGGTCAGCCGGAGCTGGTGCTCGATCTGGTTCATCGGCTGGTTGTAGAGGTCGGCGACCCTGGTGTGCACCTTGAGCACGGTCTGCGCGACGCTCAGCTCGTACTCGCGCGGCTTCAGCTCGTAGTCCACGAAGGCGCCTGGCAGCTCGTACTCGCCGTGGTGGCCCGCCGACAGCGCGATCTCGGCCTCGCCGCGCTCGTTCTGGGCCTGCTGCGGCAGGGTCAGGAACTCGCGCAGGTGCTCCTGGAGCGCCGTGGAGCCGTCCCGAACGGTCTGGAACTGCCGCCGGGGCAGCGAGAGGACGGTACCGGCGGTGACGGTCTTGGCGGTGAACTCCCAGACGGCGTCCGGGTCGAGCACCGCGGTCTCGCCGAAGCGGTCGCCGTCACCGAGGACGCCGACCACGGTGTCGTCGCCGTACTTGCCGGTGCCGATCTTGTTGATCTTGCCGTGGGCGATGAGGTAGATCCGGTCGGCCGGCGCGCCCGCCTCGGCGAGCACCTCGCCCGGCCCGAAGTCCCGCTGCTCACAGCGGTCGGCGAGGGCGGTCAGCACCTCGTCGTCCTCGAAGCCGCGCAGCAGGGCGAGTTCACCCAGCTCGCGCGGGATGACCCGGACCTCGGAACCGGTCTTGATGAACTCGATCCGGCCGTCACCGACGGTGTAGGTGAGCCGCCGGTTCACCCGGTAGGCACCACCCGCAGCCTGCACCCAGGGCAGCACCTTGAGCAGCCAGCGGGAGGTGATCTCCTGCATCTGGGGTGCGGACTTGGTGGTGGTGGCGAGGTTGCGGGCAGCGGCCGTGGCGAGGCTCGACTGCTGCGGCACCTGCTGTGACTCCGAGCTGGTGTCCACCGGCATCGGCAGGGTTCTCCTTCATCTGGTCAGGTCGCGCCGGACCCGCCCCGGCGCGAGCCGCGACGTGTCGTCACATATGCGTGGATAATGGGAAGTTGGCGAAGATTCGCAGGGTGGCCGCCGTTTCCGAAGGCCCATCCGGAACCCTAGATCAAAGACGCCCCGCCGGACCGGTCCATGCAGAAGGTGCCGCCCGATAGGGTGAATATCGGCCATGAAGAGGTTGGAATCCCTCGGCCTCCTCTAGACAGATCTTCGAATCCCTGTGCATGCGAATCGCCCGCGCGCCGGAACGCCCCCTTCCGCTCGAACAGCGAAACGGCGAGGTCCGTGGCCCACCGGGGGGCCGCGGACCCAGGGAACGTCCGTTCGACTCTCGAACAGATGCACACATCTCGCAGGCCGACGCTCGGAACGGCGCCCGGACCAACGCCGACTCTCCGGCGAACCAGGACGGCTGTTCGAATGGGGCGGCCGTAACCGGCCGTCCCGGGTGGCCTGTTCGTCGTACCGCGCGACGGACCGGGCGGATGACATCGACGCGGCCCACCACGGGGGCGGTGTCCGGCCCGGGCAGGGCCGGTTCGTACCCGGGGCGGCGCACGGTCGGCCCCGCCGCCCGACGGAAGGGACGGGAGCCATGAACCCAACGACGCGGCCGGCCGTGCAACCCGGGATTCGCGCGCGGGACAAGGCCAGTCAGCCGTGAAGTCAGGCGCTTGGCCGACCGCCCGGCCGGTCCAGGCGGAACGCCTCCATCTCCACGCCGTACCAGCGGTCGGTGCGGCCGAGCGGGCTCATGCCGAGGCGGCGGCAGACGGCCAGGGAGGGCAGGTTGTCGGGGCGGACCAGGGAGTAGACGGTGTCGAGGCCATCGGTGAAGCCCTTGGCGACGGCTCCGCGGGCGGCCTCGGTGGCGAAACCGTGGCCCCAGGAGTCCGGATGGAAGTGCCAGCCGACCTCGACCTCGCCGTCACCGCCGGGGATCGGCACCAGCAGGACGGTACCGGCCACCACGCCCGTGTCCTTGCGTTCGACGGCCCAGACACCGTAGCGCGGGTCGTCCGAGAAGGAGCGGTAGCGGGCGATGACGGCATCCGCCTCGTCGACGTTCTCCAGCGCGCGGGGGGCGCTGCCGAGCCAACGCGACACCTCCCAACGGGAGTAGATGTCGAAATGCCGTTCCCGCTCCTCCTGCGCCCACAGTCGTATCGTCAGCCGCTCGGTAGTGAACATTCCTGCCCCCGTAGGACTTTGACCATCGCATACTCCCAGCACGTGGAATGCGCAGAGGAGTCGATCAGCCACCAGCGTAGGGGCATACCGGGCCGGTACGGCTCAGGCCACCTCGAAGCCCTGCCGGACGCGGTCGAAGCGGCCCGCCGCCAGGTCCTCGTCGGTGATCCAGAACGACACGTTGACGGTCTCGCCCCAGTCCGCGCCCGCCGCCGAGCCCTCGACCTGGAGCAGCGGGCGGTGGCCGGTGGGGCGGCCGGTGTCGGTGTCGCACCAGCCGAGGACCCGGACGTCGGGCCGGGGCAGGTGGTCGCGGAAGTCGGCGGCGAGGTCGAGGGCGATCATGAAGTCGTCCGGGAAGAGGTTCTCCAGCTCGCGGTCCTGGTAGGACGGCGCGGAGAGCGCCCAGTGGGCCCGGACCTCGACGGCCGGCAGCACGGACGCGCCGGCCCCGCTCGCGGGGGCGGGCCCGGGCGGGGCGTCGGCGGGCACCCGCAGGACGCGGCAGCCGTGGCCGCTGAAGTCGGCGAAGCGGTCGTCGTGGAAGAACAGCAGCAGCCCGTCGGCGGGGAGCGGCCACCGGCCGCCGTGCCCGGTGGTGCGGAAGGCCTCGGCCAGTGCGGCGCAGTCGAGCCGGGCGAGCAGTTGCATCGGCCGCCCGGCGGACTCCGGCCAGTCGGTGCCCGCCGGCAGCACGGGCCGTCCGCCGAGGTGCCCGGCCCGCGGGCCTTCGGGGCCCTGCGGACCGGCGTGCAGGGCGAGCGAGGGTCGCAGCAGCCCGTCCACCAGCGGGGCGGTCCGCTCGTCGGCCCGCTCGCGGATCGCCGCGTGCACGGCGTACGGCATCGGGGTCGTCAGGGCCCCGGCGGGGTCGGTGAGCAGCGGTTCGGCCATGGGCGCAAGCCTGCCATCCGGGTCCGACAATCCACCCGGACAGCCCGTCAGGTGCCGGTACGGGGGCGGCCGGCACCTGACGGGGGTTCGAGGGGGGCGGGGCTCAGGAGCAGGTGACCTCGTTGCCGGGGACGTTGAGGATGCCGGAGTCGCTGGCACCGCCGGACTGGTACTCGTAGTAGATGTACGTGTAGAAGTCGATCCGTGCGCCGGAGCCGCAGGCCGAGTCGGAGGCGATGGCGTAGGTCAGCGTGACGGTGGTGCTGCCGCCGGCCGCGACGGGCACGGTGTGGTGGACGATGCCGGTGGTGGCACCGGTGTCGCAGGCGCTGACGTTGCCGCCGCAGGCCGAGAACGCGTACTTGAGACCGGTGAGCTGGGTGGTCGCGTACGTCGGCTGGATGGACTGGTAGACGAACTGCACCGGGGTGTTGTGGGGGTTGGTGAGGGTCAGGGTCAAGGTGACCGAGGAGCCCGGGGTCGCCGTCGCCCTGTCGGCGCTGACGGCGAGCAGCGGGGTGTCGGCCTGGGCCGGGGCGGCCGAGAAGAGCAGACCGACCACGAGGGCCAGGATCGCGGCAAGTCCGAAGCGGCTCACATGTGTTCTGCGCATGACCATGGAGCGTAGGGCGCGGTGCCGCCTGCGGCGCCCGCCTCCGCCCCGGCCCGTACTGGCATATGACAGCGGAGCGGACGCGGCGGGCCATTGCGTACGCTCCGCCCTCCCGCCGCGCCGTCCGGACGCCTACCCTCCGCCTCTACCCGGACGGCTGCCGCCACCCGGGCCGGCGGGCGCCCGGCCCCGGCTCAGACGGGCGGCGGCAGGATGTCGCACAGCGCGGCGAGGGCGGCCGGGTAGGCGTGGTCGGGCGGGGTGGCGTAGCCCACGACCAGGCCGTCCGCGGCGGGCGTGGTGTCCGGGTCGGCCAGCGGGTGGCGGTAGTCCGCGAGGCCGTCCACGGCCAGCCCCCGGTAGGCGGCGGCCTTGAGCACCGACCGCTCGGTGCCGGGCGCGAGCCGGAGCACCGCGTGCAGACCGGCCGCGATCCCGGAGACCTCGATGTGCGGGGCCCGGGCGGCGAGGGCCGCGACCAGTTGGTCGCGGCGGTCCCGGTAGCGCCGACGCATCCGCCGGACGTGCCGGTCGTACCCGCCCGATTCGATGAACTCGGCGAGCGTGAGCTGGTCCAGCGCGCTGGCCCAGGCCTCCCGTTCCCCCTTGGCGGCGAGCACCCGGTCCACCAGGTGCTCGGGCAGCACCATCCAGCCGAGGCGCAGGGCGGGGGTGAGGCTCTTGCTGACGGTGCCGAGGTAGACGACCCGCTCCGGGTCCAGCCCCTGGACGGCGCCGACGGGCTGGCGGTCGTAGCGGAACTCGCCGTCGTAGTCGTCCTCCAGGACGAGACCGCCGCGCCCGCGTGCCCAGTCCACCACCGCCGCGCGCCGGGCCGCGTGCAGCGGCCCGCCGGTCGGGAACTGGTGGGCGGGGGTGAGCAGCGCCGTCCCGATATCCTGACGGTTCGTCAGTTCACCGACCCGTGCGCCGTTCTCGTCCAGCGACAGCGGCACGGTGGCCACCCCGGCGGCGGTCAGCAGCGCCCGGTGGAAGGAGAGCCCGTACGCCTCGACGGCCAGCGGCCCGTCGACCCGCCCCGGCAGCACGGCCCCCGCGCCGTCGAAGAGCAGTCGCAGCGCGTGGGCGAAGCCCGAGCAGACGACGATGCGGTCCGGGTCGGTGCGCACGCCCCGGGCGCGGGCCAGGTAGTCGGCGAGGACGGCGCGCAGCTCGCGGCGGCCCTGTGGGTCGCCCGGCCCGAAGGCCTCGTTGGGCGCGGCGGTGAGGGCCCGGCGCCCGGCGGCGAGCCAGTCGGCCCGGGGGAAGGAGGCCGCGTCGGGCTGGCCCTGGCGCAGGTCGTGGGCGGGCCGGGGCGGCGGCGACGGCCGGCGGGTCCGGGCCGGGGTGACGGGCTCGGCGCGCTCGGCGACGGTGGTGCCGGAGCCCTGGCGGGCGGTGAGCCAGCCCTCGGCGACCAGTTCGGCGTACGCGTCGGCGGCGGTGTTGCGGGCGATGCCGAGGTCGGCGGCGAGCGAGCGGTAGGGCGGCAGCCGGGTGCCGGGGGTGAGCCGGCCGCTGCGGATCGCCTCGCGCAGGGCGGCCATCAGCGCGGCGCGGCGGCCCCCGGCGGCGAGTTCGAGGTGCAGGTCGCTGCCGGTCTTGCGCGCGGTGGCGGCCCTGGGCGCGGTGCCGGTCCGGGGAGTGCCGCCGGTCGGGCGGGTGTGCGTCCGGGGGTGCCCGACCGGGGTGTCCGTCATGATCACGTACCCTACCGGGCGGGTCGTGACCGGCCGCCGGCCGATACGGGCCGTGGGGCGCGGACCAGCTCGGCCGGGCAGAGACCGTGTTCCGATCCTGCGCTATTCCTCCCCCCGGGCCGGTCCGCGCCGGTAGCATCTCGCCCGCCCGGGAGAGTTGGGCTCGAGGCGGGACCTGCGCGCAGGCCCTCCGCCGGGATGTCGTGATCGCCGAAGGGGTGGGGCTCGTGGAGATCGGGTTGGCAGACGCGGTGGCGGCCGTGCGCGATGAGCTGCTGGAGGCCGCGGCGCGCGGGATCGGCCAGGACATCGCGTTCGCGGTGGGGCCGGTGGAGATGGAGTTCGAGGTCGAGCTGCGCGCGGACGCGAAGGCCAGGGGAGGCTTCCGGGTGTGGGCGGTGACGGCGGAGGCGGAGGCCGGGGTCTCCCGCGGCCGCACCCACCGGGTGTCCTTCACGCTGACGCCGCGCACCGCCGACGACCAGGACGTGATCATCCGCGGGTCCGCCCAGCGCCCCAAGGGTCCCGGGCCGGTGGGCGGGCGCATTCCTGGCTGACCCCGCACCGGCGGACACGGACGCGACGAGCAGGTGGAGGGGTCGGGGTGGAACGCGAGCGTGTGGTGACGGTGGAGGGCCCGGACGGGCCCGGATCGGGCTATGTCATCGGCCCGCGGCTGGTGCTCACCTCCGCACACGTCGTCGGCCGGGCCACGACGGTGCGGCTGTACCGCCCGGGCGAAGAACCGCTGTACGACGGCGTGGTGGTGTGGTGCGGTACGCCCGGGGAGCGCGACGACGCCGCGCTGGTGCTCGTGGACGACGGGCGGTGGTACCCGCCCGGCGGCGCGAAGGTCCGCTGGGGGCGCCTGGCCACCTCGCGCCCACGGCAGAAGTGCGAGACCTGGGGCACCCCTGCCGTGGCCCAGCGCCCCGGCAGGGCGACGGAGGCCGGGCAGCAGACCGGAAGGATCAACCCGGGCAGCGGCTTCGTCGGCAACCACTACGTCGTCAGGCTGGACGACCACCCGCCCGAGCCGACCGGCGCGGGGCTCTCACCCTGGGCCGGGCTGTCGGGAGCGGCGCTGTTCTGCGGCGGGATGCTGATCGGGGTCGTCGCCAGTGACATGGCGTACTACGGGCACTCGGCGCTGAGGGCGGTGCCGGCCTATGTGCTGCACCACGACGCGACCTTCCGCGCCGCGTTGGACGAGCACGGCGCCGGCTCGACGGCGCTGGGGCTGGTGGAGTTCCAGGACCTGGTCGAGAAGGAGCCGCCGAGGCCGGCCGGCGGACTGGCCTCTCCCGCGGCCCTGCTGACGGCCGAACGGCAGGTCGTGGACTTCCACGGCCGTGAGGAGCTCCTGCACCGGTTGACCGCCTGGTGCGAGCAGGCGGGTTTCGGCGCCTGGCTGCTCCACGGCCCCGGCGGGCAGGGCAAGACCCGCGTGGCGCACGAACTCGCCCGCCGGCTGGCCCGGCGGCCGCTCCCGGAAGGCTGGACGGTGCTGTGGCCGCGGGCGAACGCGGCACCGACGGACCTGGCCGCGCTGTGGGAGGTCACCGGCCCCCTGCTGGTGGTGCTGGACTACGCGGAGACCCGCCTCGACGAGCTGTCCGCCCTGCTGGCGGCCGCCGAGGAGCACGCCGCGCCGTTCAGGCTGCTCCTGCTCTCCCGCACCGCCGGGGACTGGTGGAACAACGCGAAGGCCGCCCATCGCATCGCCGAGGAACTGCTCGACGGCGCTCCGGTGGTCGGGCTCCCCCCGCTGGAAGCCGCGCCGGCCGACCGCCCGCGGACGTACCGGCGGGCGGCCGAGGCGTTCGCGGCGGCGCTGCCCGGTGTCAGCGGACATCAACGGCCCGACTGGCCGGCCCTGGCCCGCGCCCTGCCCGTCCCAGTCCTCGACCGCGCGGGGTTCGACAACGCCCTGACGCTGCAGATGACCGCGCTGGCCGACCTGCTGGACACCGTCCGGGACTCCGCCGACGACCCTCCTGATGCCGCGCCGCCGACGACGACCGGGGAGGCGGCCGACGTCGAAGAGCGCATGCTCGTGCACGAGCGCCGGTACTGGCTGAGGAACGCCACCGCCCATCGGCTGCGGCCACCGCTGACGGACGGGGCACTCGAGGACGCCCTGGCCGCGGCCCTGCTGGTCGGAGCGGACGACCGTGAGCAGGCGGCCGAGGTCCTGCGGAGGGTGCCGAGCCTCGCGGACCAGGGGGAGCGCCGCGAGGCCGTCCGGTCGTGGATCACCGCGACCTACCCGCCGACCGGCCCCGGCCCCTGGGGCGCCCTGCAGCCCGACCGGCTCGCCGAGCACCTCGTGGGCCGGCGCGTACAGGCCGATCACTCCCTCGCCCACCGTCTGGTGCCCGCTCTGGACCGGGCCCGGGCGGCCCGGTTCCTGACGCTGCTCACCAGGGCCGGCGCACACCCGCCGCTCCGCGGTCGGCTGGACGGCCTGATCACCGACCTGTGCACCGGCAGTCCGGCCCTGCTGGGCCCGCCCGCCGTCGACGTCGCCACGCAGGTCGAGGCACCCGAACCGCTGCTCACCGCACTGCACCGGCTGTCCGACGACCCCGACACCCCGTTGTCGGACCTCGAGTCGCTGGCCGACCGCGTTCCGCTGTCCTCCTACCACCTCGCTCCCCTGGCCGTGCGTCTCCTGGAGCGGATCGTCGCCGCACAGCGCGCCTCCGGCGTGGACGGTTCCGACCGTACGGTCGCGTTCGCCACCAGACTGCGCGAGCTCTCCAAGCGCCTGATGGACGTCGGAGAGCCGGACCGGGCGCTGGCGGCGGCCGAGGAGGCCGTCGGGCTGCTCAGCCGGGCGGCATCGCCCCGGACCGCTGCCGCCCGCACCGAACTGGCCGCCGCCTGGAACAACGCCGGCGTCTGCCTTCGCGCGCTGGGGCGGCGGCGGGAAGCCCTCGCCGCGGCGACCGAGGCCGTCGGCATCCACCGGCGGCTGGCCGCGACCGGGATCTCGTCCGACGCCATCCTGTCGAACCACGTACAGAGCCTCAACAGCCTGTCCGACACCCAGCGGCAACTGGGCGACGCACCGGGCGCCCTGGAAACCGGCAGGGAAGCCGTCGGGATCCGGGAGGGACTGGTCCGGTCCGGGGCGGAAGGGGCCCGGGCCAACCTCGCGCTGGATCTGAACAACCTCGCCATCCACTGCCTGGACACCGGGCAGCGGGAAGAGGCGCTGGAGACGATCGACCGGGCGCTGGAGATCCTGCGGCCGCTGGCCGAGGAACACCCCGACACCTTCCGCCCCGCCCTGGCCGTCGGCCTGAACACGAGATCCAACTGCCTGTCCGAGATGGGGAGATGGGAGGAGGCCCTGGAGGCGGTCCGGCAGAGCACCGCCATCCGCCGCCGGCTCGCCGAAGGGCGCCCCAACGCGTTCGGCCCCGGGCTGGCCATGACCCTCAACACACTCGCCATCGACCTGGCGGCCCTCGGGCACCACGACGAGGCCGTCGAAGCGGGCCGCGAATCCGTCGCACGCTACCGGATCCTGGCCGAGGCCCAGCCCGACGCGTTCCGCGGTGAGCTGGCCATGAGCCTGAACACGCAGGCCAACCAGCTCGCGGACACCGGAGATCCGCACGGCGCCCTCACCCTGGCCGAGGAAGCGGCCGGTATCTACCGCGAACTGGACGAGGCCTCCCCCGGCGTCTTCGCCATGGATCTGGCCATGGGTCTGACCACACTCGCAAGCCGGTTGGACGACGTCGGGCGACACCAGGAGGCCGTGGAGAGGATCGAGGAGGCCGTCACGATCTACCGGTCGCGGCCGGCGAAGCACTCCGAGGTCGTCCGCCCCGACCTCGCGGCGTGCCTGAACAACCTCGGCGTTCATCTTCGCGCACTGGGCCGGGCCGAGGAGGCGCTGGCGGGGATCACCGAGGCCGTCGAGATCTCACGCGGTCTCGCCCGTACCAATCCCCGGGCGTTCCGGCCCGCACTCTCCCGGTATCTGATCCACCGTGTCCTGTGCCTGCGGGACTTGGGCCGGCTGCCGGAGGCCGTGCCGATCGTGCGGGAGGCGGTGGCGGTCGAGTTGCAGGTGGCCGCGGCCGCGCCCCTCGCCCGGCTGCCCGAGTCGGCCTCCCGGCTCAGCTCGCTCTCCGGCGCGCTGACCCTGGCGGGACAACGGCACGACGCGCCCGGTGTGACCAAGGAGGTCGCGAAGCTCCGCCACCGGCTGGCGAAGGACGATCCGCAGACGCACGAACCGGAACAGGCCGCGACGCTCGACCTGCTCGGACGCCAGCTCGCATCGGTCCAGCGGCACGCCGAGGCGCTGGCCGCCGCCCGGAAGGCGGTGACCGTCCGGCGCCGGATCCGGGCCCGCGCCGACACTCCGGCCCACCGGGCCGCTCTCGCGGCGTCGTTGGGGAACCTCGGCGAGTACCTGATGCAGGCCGGGCAGCGCGGCAAGGCGCTGCCCCCGATGAAGCAGGCCGTCCGTCTCTGGTGCGAACTGTCCGAAGCCGACCGCACGGCGCACCAGCCCGTCCCGGCCCTGGCCCTCGTCCTGCTCGGCTTCCTCTTCTTCGGCGCGGGCCGGGTGGACGAGGCGGTGAGGACCGCCCAGGAGTCGGTGGACGCCTGTGACGCTCTCGCCGGGCTCGATCCCGCACACGGCCCGTTCCTGTCCGTCGCGCTCTGCGTGCACGGCGTGATCCTGACCGAGCTGGAACAGCGGGCGGCCGCGCTGCCTCTCCTCGAACGCGCGGTGCAGGCCGCCCGACCGCTCGCCGAGACCGGTCCCGCCCCCTACCGGACCATTCTGGCCTCGGCATTGAGCGGGCTCGCCCAGTGCCTGGCGGAGGAACCGGAGTGGCCCGAGGAGGCCTTGACGTACGCCCAGGAGGCCGTCGCCCTGCTCACCCCGCCGGCCGAGGCCGACCCCCTCGTCCTTGAGGCCGACCTGGCGCGGGCACTGCCGGTCCTGGGCCTCTGCCTGGCCCGGGCCGGACGGCACGGCGAGGCCGCCGGGACCACCGAACGGGCGGTCGAGGTCTGGCGCCGCCTCCGGGACGCCGCCCCCGCCGCCCACGAACTCGACTTCGGCGCCGCCCTGCTCGCGTACGCCAGGGCCCGGCTTCTCGCCGGAGCACGGTCGGCCGAAGCGCTGGCGGCCGTGGACGAGGCGCTGGCCGTATTCCGCGGTTTGGGTGCCACGGAACCCACGCTGGTCGAGCGGCAACAGCGGCTGGCCCTGGAGACCCGAACGAAACTGATCAGGCGTTCGACGTAGCGGCTCTTCGGAGCTGGAGCCGCATGACGGCCCGAGCGGTCCGGCTCCTGCATTGGGGTCGGATTAGGACGCCAATCAGGTGGTCGCTAAATAGGCTCATGACTGGATTCAGGGGCTGCCTGTTATGTCTCCGGACATGACCAACACCAGGAAGTACCTCGCCGCCGTCGGCCTCGGCGCCGCGCTGGCCATCACCTGCGCCGGCCCCTCCTACGCCGGCGACGGCATCGTGCGCGGCGGCCACCACGGCCACGACCACGGCCACTCGGGGTTCGCCCCGTCCGGCACCACCTGCGCCAACATCGGGGAGGGCGCCCACGCCAACGGTGTCGCGGCGGGTTCGCCGGGCGTGCTGTCCGGCAACCAGATCCAGATCCCGATCAGCATCCCGATCAACATCTGCGGCAACAGCATCGACATCATCGGCCTGTTCAACCCGGCCGGCGGAGGCGGCAACGGCGGCGGCGGGAACAACGGCGGGGGCAACAACGGCGGGGGCAACAACGGCGGGGGCAACAACGGCGGCGGGAGCAGCGGCGGCAACAGCTGATCCAAGCCCAGGGCCCACCCCCGGCCCACCCGCCGGGTAGGCACCCCGTTCCACCGACCAGAACCCCCAGCAACCCGAAGGGCTGCGACCCCGGCATCGACGCCGGGATCGCAGCCCTTCCGTCCTGTCCGGTCGCGGGCGGGCTACGGCACCACGGTCACCGGCCAGCGGCCCGCCTTCACCAGGCGGACGGCGACCGAACCGATCACCCGGTGCCCGGCCTGCTCGGAGGCGCCGACGACGACGGCGTCCGCCCGCAGCTCGTCCGCCATCCGCGCGAGGCCGGTGTACGGGTCACCGCGGACGGTCAGGAAGCGCCACTCCAGCTGCCAGACGTGGCTCAGCCGGTGCTCGGCCTCGCGCAGCGCGGCCAGCAGTTCGTCGGCGATCTCCTGGGTGGTCTCCTCCACCACCGCGCCCGCGAGGGCGGTCGCCGCCCCGAGCACGGGCTGGACGTACGCCACCGCGAGGATCGCGTTCTGCCGCCGGGCGAGGCCGGCCGCATAGGCGGTCGCACGCCAGGAGGAGTCCGAGCCGTCCAGCCCGGCCATGATCACCTTGGGCCCGTCGGTCCCCAGCTCGAAGCCGGCCGGCGCGACCGCCTGCTCCGGCTCCTCGACCCCGCCGACGGCCCCTGCATCACTCTCGTTGCTCATGGCCCGAGGCTATTCCGGGCACGGCACGTGAGGGGACGGGGCACGACGGGTGAGGGCTGTGGTGCGGGCCACCCCGGGCGGCCGTCGATCTTGGCCGGGAGGGCCGATTCGGACACGGACGGCCGGAAGCCCGTCACGCGGCGTCGACAATGTGGGCGGCCTCACAGCGACTCGCACGTGACGCAGGCCACTTCCAGGGGAGGTTTGATCTTCGAAATAGGGACATTTCGGTCCAAATTAGTACATTTCCTTGATCCATACCCCCGGTAACACCCCTCTGACGTGGCTAAACCTGTAAATCCTTGAAACCTCCACCGGGGCCCCCGTAACTTCGAACTCGTTGCACCGAGCGAAACGCTCCCGAGGGCCTCACAGCCCCGGAGTTCGGAACGGTGCCGAACCACGCGAGTGACGTGATCCCCGAAACCGACGGCCTTCCGAGGGCCTGGTTCCGCGCGCTCGCAGACCCCCTCCGAAAGGAACCCCATGACCTTCCGTAACGAGACTGCCGCCACCACCACCGCCACCAAGCGTCGCAGCCGCGTCCGGATGGCTCTGATGGCCGGGGCGCTGACCGCCCTGCCGGTGGCCGGCCTCGTCACGGCCAACAGCGCCTCCGCCGCGCCGGCGTCCGTCTGGGACAAGGTCGCGCAGTGCGAGGCGACGGGTAACTGGGCCATCAACTCGGGCAACGGCTTCTACGGCGGTCTGCAGTTCACCTCCAGCACCTGGGCCGCCTTCGGCGGTACCGCGTACGCCTCGCAGGCCCACCAGGCCACCAAGGCCCAGCAGATCGCGATCGCGGAGAAGGTCCTCGCCGCCCAGGGCCCGGGCGCCTGGCCGATCTGCTCCGTCAAGGCCGGTATGAGCAAGTAAGGCCCTCGGCGCACCGCGCCACGACGACGCCGCCGCACCCGACCGTTCAGTCGAACCGGTCGGGTGCGGCGGCGTTGTGTCGTTTCCGGGGCGTTTCCGGGGCACTTTCAGGCGGCTCGCTGGCCGTGGAGGAGGAGGGGGAAGCGGCGCGGTGCGGTGGTGAGGGCCTCCCGGACGCGGGCGGCCTGGGCGGGGCTCATCACGGTGGGGAGGCGGCGGGGGTCGACGAAGCGGTGGCCGAGCAGGCCGCTGCGGTGCTGGGGCGGGACGGTGATGCGGGCGGCTTCGTGGTCGCTGAGGGTGCCGCCGTCGAAGACGAGGTTGAGGCGTTCGAGGTAGCGGTCGGCGGGGGTGAAGTCGACGGCGAGGAGGTGGGTGGGGCGGCGGTTCAGGCCGGTCTCGGCATGGAGGTGGCGGGCGGCGGCCTCGTGCGGGGATTCATTGGCGCGGGCGCTGCCGCCGGGGAGGATCAGGCCGTCCATGAAGTCCGGGTCGATGAGGAGGACGCGGCCGCGCGGGTCGCGGAGGAGGACGAGGCAGCCGAGCCGGCAGACGGGCGGCTTGGCAAGGAGTCGGGGGTCGCGCACGGTGGGGGTCACCTTCTGGTGCTGGTGCTGGCTCTCGGGTGGGGACGGCGGGTTCGACTCCGGCGGCTCCGTCGGCGGGCCCAGGCCTCGGTCACGTTCATTCCGGTCATGAGGGCGGTGGCGAAGAACAGCCACCAGACCAGGCGGGCAACGGCCGGCTGCCCGGGGTCGACCAGGGCGGAAGCACCGTGGGCGATGCCGAAGGAGGCGAGGAGCACGAGGGCGGCGGCGAGGAGCTCAGTCCTGGTCGGCTTGCCGCTCATGGAGCAGGCCCTTTCGCAGGAGTTCGGTGATCCGCAGGACCTGGGAGGTACGGGCCGAGCCGAGGTTGATCAGGTAGGCACCGGTCAACCGCCCGTAGTCCCAGTCCACTTCGAGGGAGGGCAACTTGGCGTCACCGAGAGCGAGGACGGCCGTCAGCTCCTCGACGGCGAAGGCGGCCTCGCGGCGCTGCTCGGCGGTCGCCCGGTTGAGGATCGGCCCCATCAGACCATCTCCCGGTGCGACTCGAACCCCCGCCAGGCCTTCTCCGCGACGGAGAAGGAGGAGAAGCCGCTCAGCGATCCGTCGCCGTCTCTCAGCCCCTCCCCCGTGATCTCGTTTCGCACCCGGTAGAGCCGGGCGGCGGGATCCCAGCGGATCCCGTAGCCGTGGAGGTTGGTGGACGGGTCGTCCGGTCTGGGCTGAGTCTGGGCATGGTTCATGGGAACCCTCCGCTTACGAGCTTTCACGTTCTGTGCCCATGGTGGCCTGTCGACAGCTACCATCGGAAGCGAAATTGGTTTTGACTTTCCGGCTGTCCAAGTTGGGGCAATCATGGTTAACCGCAAGGAGCTTGATCCATCCTCAGGCCGGTGGGCGCCCTTTGGGGTGCAACTTCGCAGGTCACGCGAGACAGCCGGGCTCACGCAGGCGCAGTTGGCCGCGTGTGTCGGGTTCCACTACTCAACGGTCTCCTTCGCCGAACTTGGCACGAAGCAACCCTCGCTCCGCTTCGCTCGTGCGGCTGACCAGGCCCTGGGGACACAGGGCACCTTGGCCCTCATGTGGCAGCAGGCGAACAACTCGGCCGGTCTCGCCGAGGGATTCACAGAGTTCACGCGCCATGAGGCGCAGGCCACTGAGATAAGGCTGTTCGAGATCGGCATCATCCCCGGCCTGTTCCAGACTCGGGCCTATGCCGAGGCCGAACTGGGAGGCACGGTGGACCTTGGCGAGATCACTACCGACCAGGCCGAGGAGCGACTCGACTTCCGGTTGGCCAGACAGAAGCTTCTGACTCACACCCCTCCACCCCTCATCTACGCCGCACTGGATGAGAGCGCCTTGCGATGGCAGCTCGGCGGCCCGGACGTCATGGCCGAACAGCTTGAGCATCTCGAAGAACTAGCGGAGGAACCCCACATCCTGTTGCAGGTCGTGCCGTTCACCATGGGAGTGCTCAGGCCCTTCCGGTCGGCTGTCACCTTGCTGACCATTGGTGACAATGGCCAACTGGCTTACACAGAAACGCTGCACCGCGGTTTCCTGGAGCGAGATCGAGCAGCCGTCATGACCTGGCGCAGGCGCTACGATCGTCTCCAGGTGGACGCGCCTCCCCAGGCAGAGTCCCTGGCCATGATCAGAAGAATCCGGAAGGAACTGGCACCATGAGCTCCAGCCTCGACCTGTCATCCGCCCACTGGGTGAAGTCCTCCCACAGCTCCGATGGAGGCCAGTGCGTTGAGGTGGCACCCAACTACCCGAACGCTGTGCCCGTTCGCGACTCCAAGAACCCCCACGGTCCCGTCCTCGTCTTCCCGGCCGACGCCTGGCAGTCCTTCGTCACCGCCGTCCGCGCCGACGACTTCGGACCCGCCTGAACACACCACACCCAGGCGCCACTACCCCAACCGGGGCGGCGGCGCCTTCCTCAACCCCACCAACAAGCCCAACCACCCCCAACCCAGCCGCAATCGCCACACCCTGGCGGCTTGGCGCAGACGCTACGATCGACTCCAGGTCAAAAGCCCGATGCGACCCACGCTCTTGGACATGATCAGTCAGACCCGGAAGGATCTACCGACATGACGCTCGACCAAGCAAACTGGCGCAAGAGCACCTACAGCACCGACGGAGGCCAGTGCATTGAGGTCGCCGACGGCCTCAGCGGAGTGATTCCTGTTCGGGACAGCAAGGACCCGAACGGTCCCACCCTCGTCTTCCCGGCTGACGCCTGGCAGTCCTTCGTCACCGCCGTCCGCGCCGACGACTTCGGACCCGCCTGAACACGCCACACCCAGGCGCCGCCACCCTGACCGGGGCGACGACACTTCTCTCAAAGCCCAACCACCCCACACACAGCCGCAATCACTCCAAAGCGGCCTCCCGCCACTGCTCGCCGGCCGCCCGGTTGAGGATCGGCCCCATCAGACCATCTCCCGGTGCGACTCGAACCCCCGCCAGGCCTTCTCCGCGACGGAGAAGGAGGAGAAGCCGCTCAGCGATCCGGAGGAGTCGCGCAGCCACTCCCCCGTGATCTCGTTGCGCACCCGGTAGAGCCGGACGGCGGGATCCCAGCGGATCCCGTAGCCGTGCAATTTAGTGGTCGGCTCGCCGAGGGCCGGAGGCCGCGCGACATCCAGTCGGACATCCCCTGTCATGATGTGACTCCTCTCCGTATTGGTATGAAGAGGTTCTCGCCACCGGCTTGCGGCTACCAGGGATGAAACGTCCTAGTTCTGACTCCTAATCAGCCAGGCCAAGGAATCTTGCGAGCTTCCGAAGACCCGGAGGCCTAGCGGATCCCGCCCAAAGGTCAGAGACGATCGCCACCGCCAGCGTATGGTGACGCATCCAGCCGGGGGCGGTCCGTTGGAGCCGTTCCAGTGCCGCCACTGCCCCTCTGGCGTTCCCAAGGTCCGCGTACGCTCGCGCCACGTCGAGAAAGAGCCATGCCCGCCACGAGGGCGGAATCTCCACACCAAAGCGAACACCTCGCGCGAGGGCCAACGCCTCGTCAGAACGTCCATGTTGAACAGCAAGACGCACGCGCTTGATCCGAACAGACGACTCGCTGAAGACGCTGACCATTCGACTGTCCTCAGGCGGCGGCATCTCCGCCAACCGCACAGTCGCCCGCTCCGCAGTCCCCATCATTTCGGACGCACCGTCATAGTCGCCACCAAGACTGGTACTGATCGCTCCTGCCATGATCAGCCCACCCCAGACGCGGAGCCCTTCCGCGCTGGAAGCGTGCTCGCGCTCGACTCCATCGGCAGCGTGAACCGCCAGCGTACGAGAATCATCCAATCGGTTCTGACGCTGGTACGCCCACGACACAGAGTTGCAGAGCATCGCTGCCAGCAAGGGATCCTCGGCGGAATCGGCAGCCGAAATTGCTCGTTCGAGACTGGAGACGCCGAGATCTGTCTTGCCGAACCGAATAGCAAGGTGGCCACCCAGCTGGAGAGCCTTCCCCAAGGCATGATGACCTGCCAATCGCTCACGCCCCTTGCTTGAAGCAGCGGCGCGCCTGGCGTCCACGATGACGCCAGGCAGAATCTCCATGAGCCTGCCAAAGTCTGCAGCGTGGTAGAGGGTCCACCCATCGGCGATCTCAGCCTTCAACAGAGCAAGTGACAGCCACTCTGCCCCGTCCGGGCTGGGAAGCGGGGTGAACAACGACGGCATAATGGCGCGGCGTAGAAAGACCAGTTCCGCCGGCTCCACATCGCCCGTCGACGGAACGGCCGGCGGATCACCCAGCAACGCAGTCAGCTCGACGCCAAGTCCCTTGGCCAGCGCATGAAGTGTGGGCAGCCGTGCCGAATGCTTGCGCTGCTGTTCGAGTTTCCGAACCACATCCACGGACACGCCCGACTTCTCCGCCAGGGCTTCCTGCGTGAGGTCGGCCAAGCGGCGCAACCGACGTAGCCGCTCCCCAAGGTGGTCGTTCGCCATATGCCAGACATTACGCCTGAACAGGCAACGGCCTGAACCACTCGGCAATCTTGCTGGCGCCGCTGCCAAGTTCGACCACGCCCGCACAGCCGCAATCGCACCACTGTGGCGACATCGCTCAGACGCTACGATCGATTCCAGGTCGAAGACACGATGTGACCCGCGCTCTTGGACATGATCCGTCAAACCCGGAAGGATCTGCCGACATGACGCTCGACCAAGCAAACTGGCGCAAGAGCACCTACAGCGGTCAAGGCGGCGAGTGCATCGAGGTCGCCGACGACTACCCCGCCATCGTCCCGGTCCGCGACTCGAAGGACCCGCACGGCCCCGCCCTCGTCTTCCCGGCCGACGCCTGGCAGTCCTTCGTCACCGCCGTCCGCGCCGGCGACTTCGGACCCGCCTGAACGCACCACACCCTGGCGCCGCCGCCCCCAACCGGGGCGGCGGCGCCTTTCTCAACCCCACCAACAAGCTCAACCACCCCCACCCAGCCGTTGGCCGCCACCGATTCCCGGTATGAGCCACAACGGCGCACCGTGGCGGTCTCCCTCGCGATGGCCCTCGCCCCAGAGCTCCGGTGCGGGGGCCACGGGCGTGCCGGCCTTACTCCTCCAATCGCTTGAGTTCACCGGGCCCACCACCGGGTTCTCCAGGCCCACCAGGTTCACCGGGCCCACCGGGTTCTCCAGGCTCTCCGGGCCCACCGGGTTCTCCAGGCCCACCGGGTTCTCCGGGCTCACCGGGCCCACCGGGTTCTCCAGGCCCACCGGGTTCTCCGGGCTCACCGGGCTCACCGGGTTCACCAGGCTCACCGGGCCCACCAGGTTCCCCAGGTTCACCGGGCTCACCGGGCTCACCGGGCTCACCGGGCTCACCGGGCTCACCGGGCTCCCCAGGTCCCCCCGGATCGCTGGACGACACGCTCGACACCGTGTTCGCGGCGGTGGTGACCGTCTGAGCCGCCGTTCCCGCCAGGGTGGCGGTGGCCCCGATCACCACCCCGACCGGGCCGCCGCCCAGCGCCACCACCGCGGCTCCGATGTCCCCGGCGAGACGGCCGATCGCCGCGAACACGCTCGCTATCGCGTTCAGCGCCGAGACGATGCTCGATCCGTCACTGAGATTGATCCTGCCGATCAGATCGATGGCATTGGCGGACGTGGTCTCCACATCCACCACATGCTGGATGACCGATCCGGCCACCGTGCCGAGCACGCCGGCGTGCTTGGACAGTGAATCCTTGAGGTTGTTGACCTGGTTCTGCACCTCCTGCATGGAGTTGCCTTTGGCAATGGCCTGCACCACGTTGCCGAACGCGGCGCCGATGTCCCCCACCGCAGGGCTGCCCGCCTGTTTGACGGCCGCCTGGATCTGGTTCGCCAGCTGGCCCGACTGGGTCAGGCTGTTCTGTATCGACTGTGCGTCCGCAGGCGCAGAGACCGGTACTTGGAAAAAAGTGTTGCCATTCGACATACGACGCTCCCGTGACCTCGTTCTCCATCGATTTCTTCTGATGCTGTTCAGCGCCGGATCGGGACGCTCTCCTCGTCCCGCACCCGCCGCGGCTCCCGGTCGATGACCCGCACCTGCCCGGTCTCGGAGCCGGCATCCAGCTCGTACAGCGCCGCCAGGACGCGTTCGACGCTCACGATGCGCGGAAAGGTGTTGGGGGCGACCACGTTGACCCGGACCCCGGCGGGGGCGAGTTCCGCCGCCAGGTGCCGGCTCGCGATGTCGAGCGCGGCCTTGCAGGCGCTGTATCCGAGCTGACCGGTGCCGGGGAAGGCTCTGGAGGCGGCCACCGACGACAGGTTGATGACATTTCGACGGTGCAGCCGGTTGTCCTCGGGGATCGCCCGCCACGACTTCTCGTAGAGCTCGGCGACCACCTGCAACGGCCGCACCACGTTGACCAGGAACTGCCGTGGCAGACGCGCCAGGAAATCGAGCGAGGTCCCCGGCCCCCAGTCGTACAGCACGGCGCTGTTGACGACCAGGTCCACCCGGCCGAACGCGGCGAGTGCCAGCTCGGCGATCCGCCCGGGGCTGCC
The DNA here is from genome assembly GCF_044753005.1 of Kitasatospora sp. NPDC088548. Lineage (NCBI taxonomy): Bacteria > Bacillati > Actinomycetota > Actinomycetes > Kitasatosporales > Streptomycetaceae > Kitasatospora > Kitasatospora sp. NPDC088548. The sequence continues at coordinate 434,829 of NZ_JBIVMI010000003.1, read as the reverse complement.
CGGCTCGGCCAGGTCCGCGGCGATCGGATAGAACGTGGTGTGCCGCTCGTGCACCGGCGGGGCCTGGTTCAGCGGGTCGACCACCTGCTCGTACCGGCGCTCGGCCCCGGCGGGGCAGGTCCGGTAGACCGCCGCGATGCGATAGCGCGACGACAGGGAACGCAGAAAGGCTCCGCCCAGGCGGCCCCCGGCGCCCAGGAACAGGCACACCCGTGGCTCGGACATCACGGCATCACCGCCCACTCGCTCTGGCCCAGCGCACGATCTCCCGGTCCGTCCACCGGGCCACGGCGTCCTCCTTGCTCCGGTGCAGCCAGAGAACGAGCGAATTGCGCTGCGTCGTGCTCGCCAGATAGGTGTGGAACGAGGTGGGCGTGCACTCGAAGGCGAGCATTCCGTTGTCCGTCGGGGGCACCAGCACGGTCGGTTCGGTGACGGCGGTGGTCCGGTCGAGGTACAGCCCGGTCTCACCGCCGCGCCCCGGAAACCACGGCCCGTTGTCCAGGTAGTACAGGACGGCCACCGCCCGCACCCGTTCCACGGTCTCCAGGCCCGGCTCCGACGTGGTGCCGTACCGGTAGCTGCACCGCCCGGAGTCGGCGAGATTGACCCCGTCCGGGTGCGGCCGCGCCACGAACCAGCCCGGGTTGAGATCGTTGTGCACCTGGCCGCTGGCGGCGCCGGCCTCGTGGTGGTGCAGCGAGGCGTTGACGTCGCAGGTGACCGGCACGTCGAAGACGCGGGACAGCGCATCGCGGAACTCCGAGGACAGGAAAGCCTCGAACGCCCCACGGTAGCCTGGTCGGAAGCTGTGACCGGTCGCGTCATAGCCGCGCATGTTCCGCTGGAAGCCGTCCGTCCCGTCGACGGCCAGCAGCTGTCGGAGCTCCAGGACCATCTGCTCGTACCGGGTGCGGCGGAACACCGGCTCGGCCCAGAGATGCCGGAACGGATACTCCCGCAGCCGCCACCGGCGCCCGTCGAGAATCTCATCGAGGCTGCTGTTCACCGCTCGCCCTCCGGGATGACCTGGGTGGAGGCGTACAAGACTCGGAAATGTTCCTCTACCGACAGCCTGAACGGCCTTGCCGGAGTCGGCAACTCGGGATGTCCCCGGTGAACACAGCTTTCATCATTGGCAGTTGTGGACGCCGGGCGGACTCGACCCTTCGCCTCCCGAGTTGCGCCACACATGGAACGGCCGGAAACTGATTGCGGGCGGGGCTCGCAGGGCAGAACTGCCAACTCTGCGCTTTGTACTGAGCGATGGTCACCGATTCACGGAGCGCGGACCGGGTGAGGCCTGTCCGCCCCGGGGGCGGCGGGCGTGCACGAAGGGGGGCTTCCTCCCGTAGGAGTCATGATGCAGCAGAGCGTCCAAGACGCCTTCATTCCGTTCACCGAACCGCTTGAAGGCCGCGTGCACTTCATGTATCTCGACATCAAGAGCCTGGTGTCCACCGGGGTGGGCAACCTGCTCGACGCCGACGATCCCTCGAACCTCGGGAGCAACGCGCATCTGCTGCCCGATGCCTTCACCCTGAACTGGGTCGACAAGAACTCCGGCGCTTCGGCCGCGCATGCCGACATCGAGCAGGAGTACCAGACGGTCAAGTCCAGCGGCACCTCCCACGCCCTGCTGCCACAGAAGGAGGCGGTCACCACGCTGCGGATCGACGACGCGGCGATCGACGGGCTGATCACGAGCAAGCTGGCCGACTTCGAGAGCCAGGTGAAGGGACGGGCAGCGTTCAGCGATCTGGACAACTGGCCCGCCGAGGGCCAGCTCGGTCTGTTCAGCATGGTGTGGGCGCTCGGGCCGCTCTTCCACTTCCCGAACTTCGAGGCCGCGGCCTCGGCCGGCCCCGTGGACTGGCTCACCATGGCGCGGGAGAGCCATATGACCGACACCGACAACCCCGGGGTGGTCCCGCGGAACGTGCTCGACGGGCTGCTCTTCACCCTGGCCGGCTGGAAGGCCTCGACCTCGGGCGACTTCACCCAACTCGCCTACGACCCCGCGCAGAAGCTCGACACCAACATGCGCTCGGGGAACTTCCCCGTCCCGCTGAACCTGGCGGTCGGCGTGCAGACCGCCCTGGAGAAGCTCGGCTTCGACCCGAACGGTCTCGACGGCATCTTCGGGCCGGGCACGCAGGCCGCCCTGGTCAAGTTCCAGCAGTCCAACCAGCTCAGCGAGACGCCCGGCGCCGGTGGCATCGACGACGTCCCACAGGAGACCGTCGACGCCCTGGGATCCCAGCTCGACACCGCCGGAGTCTCCCACTTCCCGTAGCCTGCCGGCCCCCGCCCGGCCCTGACGCCTCTGCCCCCGGAGGCTCGCGGCGCGCCCGGCAGGCGCGCCGCGAGCCCGTGCGCCCGTCCCGATGCCCCAAGAGGACCTCAGGGAACAGGCCGTTCACGACCGGGGGTTCACCCCTCGCTGCCCACGCCCGTGGCGATCTTGCCGAGGCTCTGCCAGCCCGGCCCGGCCGCCGTGTCGCCGCCGTTGTTCCGGTACGCGGTCACCGATCCGTCGGCGTTCATCAGCAGGAAGTCGGCCCTCCGGTCGCCCGTCACATCGGCGAAGCGGACCTGATCGGCATTGGCGGTGAGCCCGGTGGCCACCTGACCGAGGTCCTGCCAGCCGGGCCCGGCCGCACTGTCCCCACCCTTGTTGAGGAAGACCCGCACCGTACCGTCCGGGTTGATCAGGATGTAATCGGCCCTGCCGTCGCCGTCGAAGTCCGCCCAGCGGACCCGGCCGCGGTCCGTGGTGAGGCCGGTGGCGATCTTGCCGAGGTCCTGCCAGCCCGGCCCGGCCGCCGTGTCGCCGCCGTTGTTCCGGTACGCGGTCACCGATCCGTCGGCGTTCATCAGCAGGTAGTCGGCCCTCCGGTCGCCCGTCACATCGGCGAAGCGGACCTGGTCGGCATTGGCGGTGAGCCCGGTGGCCACCTGACCGAGGTCCTGCCAGCCGGGCCCGGCCGCACTGTCCCCACCCCGGTTGAGAAAGGCCCGCACCGAGCCGTCCCTGTTGATGTAGAGGTAGTCGGCCCTGCCGTCGCCGTCGAAGTCCGCGAACCGGACCCTGCCGCGGTCCCGGTCGAGGCCCCTGGCGACGATGCCGAGGTCCTGCCAGCCCGGCCCGGCGGGGGTGTCGCCGCCCTTGTCGAGGAAGAGCCGCACCGAGCCGTCGTCGTTGATGTAGAGGTAGTCGGCCCGGCCGTCACCGTCGAAGTCCGCCCAGCGCACATGGCTGCTCACCTCGGGTGCGCTGCCCGGCACCGGGGTGTTGCCGGGCAGCCAGCCGCTGCTGAAGGCCTGGTCGAGTGCGGGGAAGAAGGCGTCCGCCATCCGCTTGTAGCCGGCGTCCCTGGGGTGCAGGTCCCCGACACCCGCGAACTCGGTGGTGGGATCCAGCGCGGGCGCGTCCACATAGCGGAAGTGGCGGCCCAGTTGTGCCTGGGCCGGCTCGAACTGGCTGATCCGGGAGTTGTACTGCTGGATCAGGCCGGGCAGGGCGGTGCCGGCCGGGCAGCCCGGGCAGGCGGTGGTCGGTATCAGGCCCTGCAGAATGACGGTGATGCCCGGCCGGGCGGTGTAGATCCGGTCGAGCAGTTGCTTGAGACGGTCCGGGGCGTGGGCCGGGTCGTCGTTGTTCTGCAGGTCGTTGAGCCCGAGGTGCAGCAGGACCACGTCCGGGCGCTGGAGGCCGAGCCAGCTGTCGACACCGCCGCTGATGTCGTTGATCCGCCAGCCGCCGTGCCCCTCGTGGCTCCGCTCCCCGAACGTGGCCGGGCCGTCCGAGCCGGAGCCGACGAAGTGCACGGTGTACCGGATCTGCGCGGCGACGTCGCCCGCCAGCGGCTCACGGTAGCCACCCCAGTCGCTGCTGCCGAAGCCCTGGGTGATCGAGTCGCCCAGCGGCATCACCCTGAGCACGGGCGCTGCGGTGGCGGCCGGGGCGGCGGTGGCGGCACCGGATCCGAGGCCGAGCACGCCGCCGGCCGCGCCGAGCAACGCGGCCGTGGCAAGCGGTAGGAACCTTTTCACGAGCTGTCCCCCTACAGATGGTGATGAAGCATCAGGTGGTGCGTTCGCGCACCCCGGCGGCGATCCTGTCGCATCCCGTCGGCGCCGACGCGGCCGGGGTCAGCTCCGATGATCTTCAGGTCCGGGAGTGAGTGACAGACAGGCTCCGTTCGGCCTCCGCTGACTCCGGGTGACCGGGCGGGCTCCCCACCCGGTCACGAGGACGCAGCCCACGCGGAGTGGGGAGTCGGCCACGTCGACTTCCCACTCCGCGGCTCGGCCGAAACTCACGCAAAGGCAGCCGCCGCGGCGCCTCCTCGGGGGGCTCCCCCGGGCCCTGGTGCTGCCCGGCGCGTCGCCGTCCGGCGACACCGGGGAAAAATAATTCCACCGCGGCGAGCTGTGGCCTGCTACAGTCGACTTAGTTGCAGTAGTGGTTCCCATGAACTTTGTGTGCGCCTGCTGATGTATTCGCAGGTGCATTTTTGTTTCCCGGCTCTTTTTCCGGGCGGGTCATCATCGCGGCGACTCGAAGTCCGCACAGTGCGGGCTTCGGACAGCCCTTGAAGGAGAATTTTTTATGGCTAATGGCACTGTGAAGTGGTTCAACGCGGAAAAGGGCTTCGGCTTCATCGAGCAGGAGGGTGGCGGCCCCGACGTCTTCGCCCACTACTCGAACATCAACGCCAACGGCTTCCGTGAGCTGCTCGAGGGCCAGAAGGTCGAGTTCGACGTCACGCAGGGCCAGAAGGGCCCGCAGGCCGAGAACATTCGTCCGCTGTAGTTTTTCTGCCATGGCACCCGCCTAGCAGCGAGGGGCCCGCACCGCGTACATGCCCGGTGCGGGCCCCTCGGCATTGCGCCACGACCGGTCCCCGGCCACTCAGGCCCCCTGGCTCCGCCACCGGCGGCCATCCCCACGCGAGACGCACAGCGCCGCGTCCGGATCGGCGCCCCGCCGTGACATCTCACGGTTCGAGGTTCTTCGCTCCCGCACTCCGCACGTCCGGTGAGCGCCGACCATAGGCGACGTGCCGCAACGGTTTCACCGTCCACGCTCCGCTCGTCACAGTTTCTGGCCCGTTCCTTGCGATCTCTGCCGCACCCGCGCCGCAGAGCCCTCCTCGTGACGTGCCGCACCGAGGAAGGTTTCCGCATGAACCGCTCCAGTCGCTCCTCACACCAGAACTCCGGCTCCCGCTCCGGCGGCGGCTCCCGGTCCCGCTCGGGCGGCGGCCGGCGCTTCACCGGCCCGACCGGGCGTCAGGGCTCATCGCCGCAGGGCGAGTTCGCGATGCCGGTCAGCACCACACCGGCGCTGCCCGCCGTCGAGTCCTTCGGCGAGCTGGACATGCCCAAGGCCCTGCTCTCGACGCTGACCCGCCAGGGCGTTACCTCGCCGTTCCCGATCCAGGCCGCCACGCTGCCCAACTCGCTGGCCGGACGCGACGTACTCGGCCGAGGCCGTACGGGCTCCGGCAAGACCATCGCGTTCGGCCTCGCCCTGCTGGCCCGCACGGCCGGCCGCCGCGCCGAGCCGCGCCGCCCGCTGGCCCTGGTGCTCGTCCCCACCCGGGAGCTCGCCCAGCAGGTCACCGAGGCGCTCACCCCCTACGCCCACTCGGTGCGACTGCGGCTGGCGACCGTGGTCGGCGGGATGTCGATCGGCCGCCAGGCCCAGGCGCTGAACCGGGGCGCGGAGGTCGTCGTCGCCACCCCCGGCCGGCTCAAGGACCTGATCCAGCGCGGTGACTGCCGACTCGACGAGGTCGGCATCACGGTGCTCGACGAGGCCGACCAGATGGCCGACCTGGGCTTCCTGCCGCAGGTCACCGAACTGCTCGACCAGGTCGCCGCCGACGGTCAGACGATGCTGTTCTCCGCGACCCTGGACCGCAACGTCGACCGGCTCGTGCGCCGCTTCCTCAACGACCCCGTCACCCACTCGGTGGACCCGTCCGCCGCCACGGTCAGCACCATGGAGCACCACGTGCTCCATGTGCAGAACCACGACAAGAACGCCACGATCGCCCACATCGCCTCCCGCGAGGGCGGTGTGATCATGTTCATCGACACCAAGCACGGCGCCGACCGCCTGGTCGAGGACCTGCTCGCCAACGGGGTGAAGGCCGCCGCGCTGCACGGCGGCAAGTCCCAGCCCCAGCGCACCCGCACCCTCGAACAGTTCCGCTCCGGCCGGGTCACCGCGCTGATCGCCACCAACGTCGCCGCCCGGGGCATCCACATCGACGGACTGGACCTGGTCGTCAACCTCGACCCGCCGACCGACCACAAGGACTACCTGCACCGCGGCGGCCGCACCGCGCGGGCCGGCGAGTCCGGCACCGTGGTCACTCTCGTCCTGCCCAACCAGCGCCGCGAAACAGCCCGCATGATGGCCACCGCGGGCATCACCCCCACCGCCACCCGGGTCCACTCCAGCGACGGGGAGCTCGCCCGCATCACCGGCGCCCGCGTCCCCACCGGGATCCCGGTCGTGATCGCCGACCCCGTCGTGGAACGCCCCCGCCGCAGCGCCTCCGCCAACCGCGGCCGCCGCAGCCGCCCCGCCGCCGGCACCGGCACCAGCGCCGGCACCGGCCGTAACCCGCAGGGCGCGGCCGGCTCCCGCCGCCGGGCGCCGAGGCGCGTCGCCCTCGCCGCGTAGGACGCCGCACCTGCCCGGCCCGCGCGGCGGGCCGGGCCCGCGACGACCGCAGGACGGACGCCGGACGCCGAAGCCCGCGGCCCCGTCGAACGCTCTCCCCGCCAGTGCCCTGATCGCCGCCGTCATCGGCGGGACCGACGCGAAGGAGCCACGCCCATGACCGTCACGCTCGAACACCCCACCGCCGCCACCGCCACGGTCGGCGACCTCATGACACGCCCGGAGCTGCAGATCAGCGACGATGTCATGGTCGACACGGCGATGGACATCCTCCGGAGCTCCGGCGCCGACCACGCCCTGGTCCGCGACGAGGAGGGCCGCTGCGCCGGGCTGCTGACCCGCCTGCACCTCGCGCCGTTCCAGGCCCGGTCCTGGTACACCGAACGCACCCCGGTCCGCGACATCGTGCACGACCGCGCCCCGTTCGCCACCGCCGACATGCCCGCCACGGTCGCGGCCGCCGCCATGCGCTCCCGGGGCCTGGACGCGTGGCCGGTGGTGGACCACGACGGCCACGTCATCGGCCTGCTCAACCTCCGGGCGCCGTCCGGCCCGCCCCGGACCGGCTGCTGACACGAGCGGACGGGTCCACGGGGAACCGGACGATTCCGCCCCCTGGACCTCGCTCACCCCGCTCATGCCGCCCCTGGTGGACTTCGTCCACCAGGGGCGGAGTGCGCCCCGAAGCCGCGTAGCGCCGGGCAGGAGCCGCCGGCGCGGCTCTCAGCCGCCGACCGCCGGGCCCGTCTGCCGTATGCCCGGCCGGTCCCCCGTACCGGCCGGTCGCTCCGAGCATGGCGGACGGTCGCAATCGTCGTCTTGTACGAATGCGCAGTTTCGGAGCGGCGGGCCGCACGACGCCCCCGCGGAGAACGAGCCCGGGGGTCAGCCCGCGTGGTGGCGGGGCCGGCCCGCCGCCAGGACGGCGCTGGTCACCCGTCCCGCCAAGCGGTCCGTCGGTTCGGGCGGGACGGCCGCCCGGCGGGAGGCGAGGAACTCGCGTGGGGAGCAGCCCACCATCCCCCGGAAGGTGCGGTCGAGGTGCGACTGGTCGTAGAACCCGCACTGCGAGGCGATCCGGGCGCCGTCCCAGTCCGGTCGCCGCTCCAGCACCGTCAGCGTCCGCTGCAGGCGGATGATCTTCGCGACCTGTTTCGGCGGCACCCCGAGGTGCTCGCGGAAGCGCAGTTCGAGGCGCCGGCGGCTCCAGCCGGTGCCCTCCACCAGCGCCCTGACCGGCACCAGCCCGTGGGAGCGGCGCAGTTCGTGCCAGGCCCAGGCGACGGAGGGCTCCCACGGCCGTCCGTCCACCAGCCGGGACGCGAAGAAGGCGTCGAGGAGCGCGAACCGCGCGCCCCAGCCGGGGGCCTCCGCCAGTCGGCCGGCCAGGCCGCGCAGCGACTTGCCCAGCACCTCCCCGGCGTCGGCCCACTGGCCGCCCAACTCGCCTGCCGCCGGCCCGAGGAGGTGGAAGGCGCCCTGGGGCGTGAGCGAGACCGTGAGGCCGTAGAGCCGGCCGCCGTGCTCGGCGATCGTCGCCGTGCGGCGCAGCCCGGCGGCCACCGAGCCGAACGACTCCGGCGGTGTCGCGGCCACCGCGTCGGTCAGCCGCATGGCGCCCTCGAAGCCGATCGCCAAGGTGACGACGTCGGTCGGCACCTCCAGCCGGCGCCTGGGCTGACGGAGCGTCATGTCGTAACCCCGGTAGCCGAGGACGTACGGACGGAGCGGCTCCGCCGGTGCGCCGTACGCCATCTCGCACTCCGCATCCATCGCCCCGTGTTCCAGGTCCATCGCAACTCCCATGGTCGGCCCACCGATTGGCATGCGCACGACCTATCATAGGGCAGGGGCGTTGTCTCGACAGGTGAGAACAGTTTTCTTGGCAGGCGAGATGAGGCACAATCATCCGCATGGGAAAGACTTACGAACGCATCGACGGCCGACTGCGGAAGTTCATCGAAAGTCAGCCCGTCTACTTCGTCGCCACCGCGCCGCTCGCCGCCGACGGACACGTCAACGTCTCACCGAAGGGCCGGTCCGGCACCCTCGCCGTGATCGACGAACTCACCGTCGCCTACCTCGACTTCGGCGGCTCGACCGCCGAGACCATCGCCCATCTGCGGGAGAACGGCCGGATCACCCTGATGTGGTGCGCCTTCGACGGCCCGCCCACCGTGGTGCGGGTGCACGGCCGGGGCGAGCCGGTGTTCCGCGACGACCCGCGCTTCGCCGGCCTGCTGGGCCGGTTCGACGAGGGCGCCGACGGCTCCGGGCTGCGTGCGATCGTGCTGGTGAGGGCCGACCGGGTCAGCGACTCCTGCGGGTTCGCCGTCCCGCTGATGGACTACCGGTCCGACCGCGACCTGCACGAGCAGTACTTCGGCCGCAAGACGGAGGACGAGTTCAACACCTACTGCGAGGGCAAGGAGTACGTCGGCAGCAGCATCGACGGCCTCCCCGCGCTCCCCCTGCCCCTCCCGCCGCGCCCCGCATGACCAGAGGCCGTCGGCACACCGGCGTCGGCGTGACGACGACGCCCGTGCCGCCGTCCACGGCCGGGAGCCCTCGCGCAGCACCGCGCGAGGGCTCCCGGCCGCCTTGGGCGGGCGGGTGAACTACCGCTTCATGTAGACGCTGTCCATGAAATCGATGATCTGCTGATCCGTCAGCCGGTGTCCCTCGCGGTGCCCCATGGCGAGGTCAGCCTCGCTGATCATGCCGACCAGGCGCTCCCCGTCGATGACCGGGATACGGCGGATCTGGTGCTGCTCCATCTTCTTCAGCACCACGTCCATGCTGTCCTCGGCACGGACACAGTGCAGGTGCCCGGCCAGCTCCATGGCCGTCATGTCGGCCGGTTCCTTGCCCTCCGCGATACATCGGACGACGATGTCGCGGTCGGTGATGATGCCCTTCAGCTTCTGGTCGTTGCCGCAGATCGGGAGGGCGCCGACGTGCATGTCGCGCATCATCATGGCGGCTTCGGCGAGGGTCTGGTCGGCGCGGATGCACTGGGCGCCGGTGTGCATGATGTCTCGGGCAGTGGTCACTGGGACTCCTTCACAGGTCTCCCCCGAGCTCTCGGTGTACCTCTGCGATCACCATAAGCAACACTTTGGCGGCCCGCGAGCCCACCGCCCGATACTGGAGGCGTGACCCAGGATCTCGCCGAGGTGGTCGACGAAGCCGTGCGGGCCCGGCCCGCGACGGCGCTGCGCCCGTATGTGGCCTGGTACTCCGGGTACCGCCGGCGCGGCATCGCGCCCGCCGTGCACCGGGGCCTGCCGTCGCCGTACCTGACCTTCATCCTCACGCTGGACGAGCCGCTCACCATCGCCGGACACCCCGATCCCGCGCAGCCTCCCGCCGTCTACGCCACCCTCCTCGGCGGGCTGCACACCTCCCCCGCGCTGATCACCCACGACGGCCGCCAGTCGGGTGTCCAGCTCGCCGTCCACCCGCTGGCCGCCCGGGCGCTGTTCGGCCTGCCCGCCGGGGAGCTGGCCGGGATCAGCCTGCCGGCCGAGGACGTCCTCGGCCCGTTCGGCGAGCGCCTCCAGGAGGAACTGCGGACCGCCGCCGGCTGGCCCGAGCGGTTCGCCGTGCTGGACGGGGCGCTGCTGCGGGCCGCCCGCCCGTCCGGACGGGTGCCGGCCGAGGTCGGGTGGGCCTGGCGGGCGCTCCGCCGCAGCGGCGGGACACTGCCGGTGGCGGAGCTGGCGCGGGAGACCGGGTGGAGCGGCCGCCATCTGCGCGACCGGTTCCGCCAGGAGACCGGGCTGACGCCGAAGGCCGCCGCCCGGGTGATCCGCTTCGACCGGGCCCGCCGGCTGCTCGCCGCGTCCGGGCCCCGGCCCCGGCTCGCGGAGCCGGCCGTCTCCTGCGGTTACTTCGACCAGGCCCATCTGGCCCGCGAGTTCCGGGCGCTGGCCGGGTGCGCGCCGAGCGCCTGGCTGGCCGCGGAGGGGCCGGACGCGGTGAAGTTCCGAAACGTCCAAGGCGGGGCGGGCACGGCGGCGGCAGAGTGGGAGCCGTCACCCCGGCCTGAGTAGGGCGGGTCCGACGATTCGCCCGCCTGGCGGGAGTCGTCGGCCCCGCCCCAGGCGACCCCGCTCCGAGGAGGCACGCAGCCATGGACACTCCGACTCCCGCTCCGCAGGTCTGGCCCAGCCTGCACGCCCGCGACGCCCGGGCCCTGATCCGCTTCCTGGTCGACGCCTTCGGCTTCCAGGAGGTCGTCACGTACGGCGAGGGCGAGTTCGTCGCGCACGCCGAACTCGCCTGGCCCGAGGGCGGCGGTGTGATGCTGGGCTCCGACCGGGAGACCCCGGACGGCAGCCACCCCTGGCCCGGCCGGACGGGCGGCTTCACGGCGTACGTGGTCACGGCCGACCCGGACGGCGTGCACGCGCGTGCGGTCGCGGCCGGCGCCCGCATCACCACCGGGCCGCACGAGACCGACTACGGCTCGCGCGACTTCGCCGCCGCCGATCCGGAGGGCAACCACTGGTCCTTCGGCACCTACCCGGGCGCCCCGCGGCCTCCGGCGGCCGGCCGGGGCTGACCGGACGGGCGCGCGGGCGTACGCGCGCCCGGGGCCCCGCTTCCACCCCTCCGGTTGCAGGCGGCCCGGGGGACGACAAGGCTCGGAAGGAGCGGGAGCACCGGGTCGGCTTCCGGTCCGGCCACGGACCGTGAGAAGAGGCGATCGTACGCAGGCCGGACGACAGGGCCGAGGGCGCCGCCGGGCGCCGGGCCGGCTTCCCCCTCCCCCTCCCCGTTCCCTCGTCGACAGGAGTCCCCGATGATTCTCTTCCTGATCATCGTGCTGCTCGCGGTGGTCTTCGGCTTCGTCGGCGCCCTGGTCAAGGGCCTGCTCTGGCTGATGATCATCGGCATCGTGCTGTTCGTCGTCGCGCTCGTCTTCGGCGGCGTGTCCCTCGGCCGCCACTCGCGCAGATGACCGGCGGCCGTCCGCGCTCCCGGCCGGGGGTGAAGACGGCCCCCGGAAACCGCCGCCCCGCGCCCAGGGCTTCCCGGGCACGGGGCGGTGGCAGGGCGGCGGTCGGCACCGCCCCGGGAATCGTCCCTAGCCCTTGCGCAGGACCGTGATGAACTCCTGGGCGAGATCCAGGAGTTCGTCCGCCGTGGAGGTGGTCAGCTGGGCGTCGACGAAGACCTCGTCCGCCCCCGCCTCGACGGCGGAACGCAGATAGTCGCAAACCTGACGGACCGTCCCCCGCTTGTGGGTGTGCGCCGGATCGGCCGGGGACGCGGTGATGGTCGGATTCGCCCGTACGACCATGCGCAGCCGGGCCGGATCCCGGTCCGCCTCTTCGGCCGCCCGCAGGGCCAGGCCCCAGAGACCGGTCAGATGGGGCAGCGGCATCGCCGCCGCCAGCCAGCCGTCACCCCGGCGTCCGACCCGTTCCAACGCCGCCGGGCCGAACCCGCCCAGCAGGATCGGCGGCCGTGGCCGCTGCGCGGGCTTGCGGGGGATCCGGGACGCCGGGACGTCGAACAGCGCCCCCCGGTGCGCCACCACGTCCGACGTCCAGATGGCCTCCAGGAGGTCGAGCGTCTCCTCCAGGCGGGCGCCCCGGCCCTGCCAGGGCACGCCGGCCGCGGTGTACTCGTCGCGCAGCCAGCCCAGGCCGATGCCGACATCCAGGCGCCCGTGGCTCAGCAGGTCCAGGGTGGTCAGGGTCCGGGCGAGCAGAACGGGCGGCTGCCAGAGGGCGTTGAGGGTGCTGCTGCCCAGCCGTACCCGCTCGGTGGCGGTGGCGGCCAGGGTCAGTGTGAGCAGCGGGTCCAGGTTGGTGGCGAACTCCTCGGGCATGGGATCACCGCCCGGGTACGGGTCGCTGGGCTCGACCGGCCCGAGGATCCGGTCACCGACCCACAGGCTGTCGTATCCCATGGCCTCCAGTGCCCGGCTGGACTCGACGACGAGATCCGGGTCGGCGAAGACGCCGAACTGGGGAACGGAGAATCCGATCCGCATCAGAAAACCTCCTCAGGTCTTACTCGAAGAATGCTGTCCTACCCGGGAATCCGGTTCGGTACCGCCGGTGGTTACAGCCGGGCCCGGCCGTAACCACCGGCGGCCACAGCGGTTGTGCAGGTGGTGCTGGCAGGCCACCGTCCTGACCCGGCGGGGCCCGCAGGCGCGCACGGCCCGCCGACGGCCGGCCGCACAACGACACGGAGGTACGCGATGAGCAACGGGAGCGACCGTTCCTCGACGACGAGGTCAGCCGTGATTCCCCCGCAGGGCCCGGAGAGTGCCGGGCAACGGGCGGCCGCGCAGATGCTCGCGCTCCGGGAGGTCGTCCTTCCGGCGGCGGTGATCGGCGCCGCCATCGAGCTCCTGGGGGAGCGCCTGCGCGATCCGGACCCGGTGACCCGGGAGGCGGCCGCCGCGGTGGTCGCCCGGTTGCGCGCCTCGGTCACGGACGGCGACCCGGACTGAAGGTTCACACCTTCGGGCGTGCCCGGCCGGGTCCATCGGCGGCGGAGCGTGACCAGCGGAGGCCGGCGCGGGTTGTTCCCACCGTGACAGACCCCGCGCATACCGGCCACCCTCCCGCAGCCCGGACGAACTGGGCCCTCGTCCATCCCGTCCTGGCCGCTCTCACCCAGGCCGGCGTGCCGCTCGGCAGGGGCGACCTCCAGCAGCTCCACCACGTGGCGGCGCTCGGCCCGGGGTTCGTCCACACCCTGGCGCGCTGGCTGCGGTCGGCGCATCACGCGCCGCCGCCTCCCGAGGTCGCCGCGTCCGCCGGCCCGCCCGCCTTCCCGGAGGCCGTCCACCCGCCGGCCGTGCCCCGTGACGAGGGCGGCGCGGCCGGGCCGCGACGGCTGAAGGTGTCCTGAGGGGCGTCCGGCCGTCCCTCCCCCCCCCCCGGGTCAGGATCCCGACGGCCGCGGGCCGTCGGGATCGGCCCTGTGTTCGGCGAGGGCCGACAGCAGTTCCTCGATCGCGGTGAGCCGCCGCTGCAACGCGGCGATGTCACCGCGGGTGGCGCCCTGCTCCGCGGGCTTGAGCGTGATGACCAGCTGTCCGTCCGGCTCCAGCCGCCCGGTGCGGACATCGCTGATGCTGTCGCCGTTCTGCATGCGGACGGCGTGTTTGATCTCCGAGGGGCGCAGCGCCAGGCGCCGTACCGCCCCGGGCACCAGGGCGCCGTCCCGGACGACGGTGGTCGCGGTCCCCTCCAGCAGCCGTGCCGCCCTCGGATCGCCGGCCAGCCAGCGGGTCACCGCGGAGTTGACGGCGACCAGGGTCACCGCCCCGACCACACCGCCGAGGAGGCTGTTGTCCGCGCCGATGACGGCGTTCTGCACGACGTTCGACAGCAGGAAGATGACCACGAAGTCGAAGGTGTTGAGGCCGGCGAGGCCGCGTTTTCCGGCCAGTCGGAACAGCAGCACGAGCAGGGCGTAGACCGCGACCGTGCGAATGATCTTCTCGATGACCGGCATCTGAATGATCACCAGGTCGCGCCACATACCCCGCTCCTCGCAAGCCCGCCGGTGGGGCGGCAACAGCCCGAGCACCGACGCTACGCGCGTCGGCCCCCACGCCCTGCCCGACACCCCGGCACCCCGCCCCGCCCCGCCCCGGTCTGGTCCGGTCCGGTCTGGTCCGGTCCGGTCCGGTCCGGCGACGCGGCCGGGCAGAGCGGGGCGTCGGGTCCGGGCGGCACTGACGGCTCCTTTAGGTCGGATGACCTATTTTTGTCGCATGAACCTCCTCAAGGACGTCCACGACGACCTGACCTTCGACGCCGACGGCCCCGTCCTCCTGGTCGGCGGCTACGGCACCGTCGGCACGGAACTGGCGCGGCTCGCCGCCTCCCACTGGCCGCTGCTGCTGACCGGCCGCTCGGAACAGCGCGGGGCCGCACTCGCGCAGGAGCTCGGCGGCACCGAGGTACGGCGCTGGGACCTCACCGACCCGACGCCCTTCACCGCCGCCGTCCGCGCCGTGGCGAGCGTGGTCAACGACCCCGACGACCGGGTGCTGCGCGCAGCCGTCCGGTCCGGCGTCCCCTACGTCGACGTGACCCGCTGGACGGCTCGGCTGCAACGGGCCGCCACCGTGGCGGCACTGCTGCGTCCGACGGCGCCGGTGCTGCTCTCCTCCGCCTGGATGGGCGGGGTGACCAGCCTGGTCACGGCCGCCCTGGCGGAGCGGCTCGGCGGGGCCGACCGGGTCGAGACCGCCATCCGGTGGGACCTCGCGGACCGGGCCGGCGCCGACTCGGTGGAGTTCATGGACCGGCTCGGCCTCGACTACGAGGTGGTGCGGGACGGCCGCCGCCGTTCGGTGGCCCCGCTCAGCGGCCCGCGCACCGTCCGGATCGGCGACTCCCCCACCCGGGTCGCCGGGATCGACACCCCCGAGCAGTTCACCCTCCCGCTCACCCTCGGCACCACCACGGCCGCCACCAGGATCGGCTTCAGCTCCCGGGCCAGCACCACGGCGCTGCTCGCCGCCAAGCACGCCGGGCTCTTCCGCTGGGGCCGGGGCGAGCGCTGGGAGCCCGCCCGCCGCGCTCTGCTGTACTCACCGGGCGCGGGCGGCGTGGCCCGGCTGCGGATCGACGTCGGGCACGGCGGACACGGGCTGAGCGCGGTGGTGGAGGACCGCGCGGGGCAGGCCCATCTGACGGCGGTCGGCGCACTGCTGGGCCTGCGCCGGGCCCTGGGCACGGACGGCGCCGCGCCGCCGGTGGGTGTGGCGTTCCCCGAGCAGACGCCCCGGCCGGACCAGGTCCTGGCCGATCTCGCGGCGGTCGGCGTCACCGTCGCCGTCCGCGCCGACACGCGAACGGGCGCCGACAGCCGGACCGGGGCCGCCGCGTGAGCGGCAAGGGCGAACAGCGGCGGGCGCAACTGCTGGACGCGGCCGAGGAGTTGCTGGCCACCGCAGGCGGCACCGAGCTGTCGATGCGGGCGGTCGCGGCGGCGGCGGGCGTCCGGCTCGGGCATCTGCAGTACTACTTCCCGACGTACGCGGCGCTGGTCGCCGCCGTGCTGGAGCGGGTGCTCGGACGGTCGGCGGAACGGCTGGCGCCGCTGCTCGGGCAGCCGGCCGAGGAGGCCCAGCTGGTCCGGGCGCTGCTGGCCGAGCAGGACGACGCCCGGCTGGTCCGGCTGTTCGCCGAACTGTGGGCGCTGGCGGCCCGCGACGAGGCGGTGGCGGGCGCCGTCCGGGCCTTCTACGCCGAGTACCGGGACCAGGTCGCGGCGTTCCTCGCGGCGCGCCGGCCCGAGCTGCCGGAGCCGGTGCGGCGGGCCCGGGCGCAGGTGTTCGTGATGCTCGTCGAGGGCGCGGCGCTGTTCCGCTCCGGCATCGCGGGCGAGCGCGACCCGGCGGCCGACGAGGAACTGGTCCGGACCGCCCGGGCCCTGCTCGCGCCGTAGGGACCCGCCGGGCAGACTGGCAACGGAGGCCCGGCGGAGGCTCGGAGGCGGCCATGCCGCAGATGGTGGTGGACGGGCGCACCCTCGCGCTCTCGCACCTCGACAAGGTGTACTACCCGCGGACGGGCACGCTCAAGGGCGAGGTACTGCGCTACTACGCGGCCGTGCACACCGCTCTGCTGCCGCACCTGCGCGACCGTCCGGTCTCCTTCCTGCGCTGCCCGGACGGGGTGGAGGGCGAGGTGTTCATCGCCAGGAACCCGCCCGCCGGGACCCCGCGCTGGGTGCGCACGGTGGAGGTGCCGAGCGACGGCGGAGACCTTCGGCAGGTGGTCCTGGACGACGGCGCCGCCCTGCTCTGGGCGGCGAACCTCGGCTGCCTGGAGCTGCACGTGCCGCAGTGGCACGCCGCCGCGCCCGGGCTCGCCGACCGGCTGGTCCTGGACCTCGACCCGGGCGAGGGCGCCTCCGTGCTGACCTGCCGGACGGTGGCCGGGCTGCTGCGTGAACGGCTGGCGGCGGACGGGCTCGACGCCTGGGTGAAGACCTCCGGGTCCAAGGGGCTGCACCTGATGGTGCCGCTGGAACCGACGCCGAGCGCACGGGTCTCCGGGTACGCCAAACAGCTGGCCGCCGCGCTGGAGGCGGAGCGTCCGGACCTGGTGGTGCACACCATGGCGAAGGCCCGGCGCACCGGGCGGGTGCTGGTGGACTGGTCGCAGAACGCCGCCAGGAAGACCACCGCCGCGCCCTACACCGTCCGGGCCCGGGCCCGCCCGACGGTCTCCGCACCGCTCTCCTGGGCGGAGCTCGCGCGGGCACGGTCGGCGGAGGAGCTGGTGTTCACCATCGCGGAGGTGCCGGGGCGGCTGGCCGAGCACGGGGATCTCCTCGCGCCGCTGCTCGACCCGGCACGAGCCCGTCCGCTGCCGCCGGCCGCCCGGTCGGCGGCTCCCCCTGCCCCGGCTCCCCCTGCTGGCACGGCCCCCACTGCCCCGGCGGCCGCCGGGGCTCGCGCCGCCCGGCCCGCCGGTCCCGTCGTCCTGGAGCCGCCGGTGGAGGTGATGCGCCCGGCCGCCGTGCCGGCCGTCCCACCGCAGGACGGGCTGGGCGGCGGGGGTGTGCTGTACGAGCTCAAGCTGGACGGCTTCCGCTGTGTGGCCTTCGCGCGCGGCCGGCGCCCGCCGTACCTCCAGTCCCGCTCCGGGCGGGATCTCGCGCCCGACTTCCCCTCGATCGCCGCCGCCGTCGCCCGGCTGCCCGCCGGGCTGGTGCTGGACGCGGAGCTGGTCGCCTGGCACGACGGCCGGTTCGCCTTCGAGGAACTGCTCCGCACCCGGCAGGACCGGACGGCCGGCGACGTGGCCCTCGGCCTGATCGCCTTCGACGTCCTCGCCCTGCCCGGGCGCGACGTGCGGCGGCTGCCGCTCACCGACCGGCGCCGGCTGCTGCTCGCGGCGCTCGCCGACGTACCGCCGCCGGTCCAGCCGGTGCTGGCGACCACCGACCGGGCGGAGGCGATGAGCTGGATGGAGCGGCTGGCCGACACCGGTGTGGAGGGCCTGGTCTGCAAGGCCGCCGGCTCCGGCTACCGTGCCCGCGGCGCCGGCCGGCTCTGGGTGAAGTACCGGCGCGGTGACACCGTCGACGCGACGGTGCGCGCCGTCGTGGGAACGCCCGCCCGGCCGCTCGCGCTGGTCCTGGAACTCGACGACGGCCGGGTCCTGCTCTCCGCCCCGCGGCTGACCCCGGTGCAGGCCCACCGGGTCACGGAGGCGGCGGCCGGCCGGCTGGGCCCACCGGTGCGCGACCCGGACCACGGGAGCATCCTGCCGCTGACCGCGGCACTGCGGGCCGAGGTCACCGTCACCCCCGGGCGTCCGCCGACGGCGGCCTTCGTCCGGCTCCGGGGCGACTGAGGACGCCTAATGTCTCCGGGCCCTGGCGGCGTGCGCGAACTCGGTGACCAGGGTGTCGTTGAACACCGGGAGGTCGGCCGGCTTGCGGCTGGAGACCAGGACGCCCGGGCCCGCCCGGCAGACGTGGACCTCCTCGTCCACCCACCGGGCGCCCGCGTTGACCAGATCGGTCCGGATGCTCGGCCAGGAGGTCAGCGTCCGCCCGCGCACGGCGTCCGCCTCCACCAGCGTCCACGGGCCGTGGCAGATCACCGCGACCGGCCGGCCGGACGCGCAGAAGGCGCGGACGAAGGCGACGGCGGCCGGATCCATCCGCAGGATGTCGGGGTTGGCGACCCCGCCGGGCAGGACGAGACCGTCGTAGCGGACGAGGTCCGCCTCGGCGGCGACCTCGTCCACCGGGAAGGTGTCGCCGCGGTCCAGGTGCCGGAAGGCCTGGACCCGCCCGGGCTTGGTGGAGACCAGCCTCGGCGTGCCTCCGGCCTCGGCCACGGCCTGCCAGGGGGAGGTCAGTTCGACCTGCTCGACGCCTTTCGGCGCGACCAGGAAGGCGACCGTCCGGCCGGTGAGGGTGACCAGGGGCATCGGGGTTCACCCCGTGTAGTGCTCGGCCAGCGCGGAGCGGCCGCGGGCGGTCAGCTCGACGGCCGAGGGCGGCGGGGCGGAGCGGATCCGGGCGCGCGGGCAGTCGAGGTGGACCACCAGTTCCAGGTGGTCGATCCGGGACACCAGCCCGACCGGGACGAGCACCCGGGCGCCGGGCACCCAGGGCCCGGTGTCCACCAGCAGGTGGTCGGCGGCATCGCTCTCCACCCGGCCGAGCGGACCGTCGGTCGCCTCCACCTCGTAGCCCGCCAGGCTCAGATCGGCAGCGTGATGGGAGCCCGGACGGTACTCCCACAGGTCGGTGGTCATCACGCCTCCGGTTGGTCCCAGGGACGGCGTTCGGGGGGCTCCGGGCGCTCGCCGGGCCCGGCGCTCCGGCCGTACGCGTCGTCCTCGCGCCGGTCACGGCTCGCGGTGCGACGGCGCAGCAGCACCGCCGCGGCGGCCGCGACGGCCACCGACGCCGCCCACACCACCCCGAGGGCCGTCAGCACCGGCACGGTCGGCGTCCGCACACCGATGCTGAGGCAGATCGCCGACATCACCAGGGCGGTCAGCAGCGCAGCAGGCGGCACCCGGTGCGGCGCGCCGTGCAGCACGCCCCGGAAGCGGCCGGACTGCTTGGCGCCCATCGTGCTCAACCGCCGGTCCAGACGGGTGTCCTGGCGGAGGTCGCACTCGATCTCCTCGAGGAGCCGGCGTTCCCGTCCGCTCAACGCGGGTCCGTCCATCTCGGTCACCTCCGACACTTCCGGTGACGTCCTCACACCCGGGCGGTTGCCCGGTGCGGTGGTGCGTTAACCGCTCCGGCCGGCCGGTGCGGCGGGAGCCGTCGTCGGACCGAAGGCCCTGGGGCGGGCCAGCAGGCTGTCGTCCAGCACCCGGAGCAGGGCGGCGGCGTCGCGGTGCACCTCGGCCGCGCCGGCCGCCCGCAGCTCGGGACCGCCGTCACCACCGGTCTCCACCGCGACGCACGTCACCCCGGCCTGCCGCGCCGCCCGCACTTCGCGCACGCTCCCGGCCAGGTAGACGGCGTGCGACGGCGAGCCGTCCACCAGGTCGAGGGCGGCGCGAACGGGGTCGCGGCCCGGGTCGGTCACGGTCAGGGCGGGCGCCCTGGCCGGGCCCGGCCCGGTCAGCACCACCGTCCAGCCACGGGCGGCGCACTCGTGCAGCAGCTCGGCGGAACCGGGCAGCGCGTCACACCAGTCGGTTCCGAAGAGTGCTGCCGAGATGACCGTCATGGCCCACCGTTCCCGTTCCGTCCCGCGCGGGCCCCGCTCCCGCACCACGCACCGGCGCGCCCTTCCAGGTTAGGCCCCTACCCCCGGCCCGCGCCCGGCGCGGACGCTCCCGGCACCACACCGCCCGGGCCGGGCGGTCACCGGACCGGCAGGGCGGCCGGCTCGGGGTCGGTGGCG
This sequence comes from Kitasatospora sp. NPDC088548, assembly GCF_044753005.1. Taxonomy (NCBI): domain Bacteria; kingdom Bacillati; phylum Actinomycetota; class Actinomycetes; order Kitasatosporales; family Streptomycetaceae; genus Kitasatospora; species Kitasatospora sp. NPDC088548. The sequence goes on along the minus strand of NZ_JBIVMI010000003.1, from coordinate 414,745 downwards.
AGCCGGGCGTGCAGGTGCTCGGCGTGGTACTCGCCGTCGCCGAAGCGGTGGGAGGCGCGCAGAATGCCCTCGGCGGGGTAGCCGCAGCGCTCGGCGACCCGGCAGGACTCCTCGTTCCCCACCGCGTGGGCGATCTCTGTCCGGCGGGTGCCGGCCGTGGCGATGCCCCAGCTGGTGACGGCCCGGGTGGCCCGGGTGGCGACGCCGCGGCCCCGGGCGCCCGGCAGCAGCCAGTAGCCGATCATCGCCAGCCCGTCCGCGCGGTCGATCCACCGCAGGGCGACATTGCCCAGCAGTTCGCCGCCGGCGGTGTCGGTGACGGCGAACGCGGCCGTGGTGCCGTTCGCCCAGCCGGTCGCCCAGCGGTCGAGGTACGCCTCGGCCCCGGCCCGGTCGGCGGCGCGGATCGGGTTCCACAGGGCTATCGCGGGATCGGCCGCCGCGGCGATCACACCGGCCACCGCACCGCCCGGGATGTCCGTCTCCCGGCTCCACGGGCGCAGCAGGAGGTCGCCCAGGTCCAGCGTGGCCGGGGCGAAGGGACGGTGGTCGGCGGTGGTTTCCACGGGGTTCATCCGCCCTTCCTACCCCGCCCCGAGCCCCCGCACCACCGGTTTTTCACCGCCCGGCGCGACACCCGCGGGGCGGTCACGGCGGCGCCCGGTGGCGGCAGGCCGTGAGGCCGTGCCGCCACCGGGCGCGGGTGCGGGCGCGGAGCCCGTCAGATCCGGGCGAGGTAGCCGTTGTCGACCAGCCAGAGCACGTTCAGCCTGGCCGGGCCGCCCGGCACCAGGGCGGCGTCGAGCTGGTACTGCAGGCCGTAGCCGGGCTGGCCGAACCAGGGGGCGATCGGGCCGGCGTGCACCTTGAACGGCTTCAGCACCTTGTAGTCGTGGTAGTTGCAGGTGGCCGCCGGGTTGCTGTCGAGGCTCTGCGGCGGGATCGAGCGGGTGGCGTAGGGCAGGCCCTCCGGGGCGAGGAAGGAGCCGTACTCGCTGCCGTAGCGGTCGATGTTCTGGTTCGGGTAGAGGGTGAGCTCGAACTCGATCGGCGTGCCGTCGGGCAGCGTGACGTAGCCGTTGGCCGGCGGGTAGATCCAGCCCGGGCTGCCGTTGTTGGCGGTGGGGCTGTAGTAGGTGGCGAGGAACTTGTCCTCGGAGAGGTTGCCGGTCCGCTTGTAGCCGATCAGCTCGCGGCCGACCGGGCCGGTGATCGGCAGGTCCTCGGGGCCGAGGCGCGGGTCGCCGTGGTGGTCGGCGGCCGAGCACTCGTTGGACGGGGTGGCGCCGGCCGCGGCAGCGGACGCCGGGACGCCCGGGGCGAGGAGGGCGACGACCGCGGCGAGCGGCGCGACGAACAGGCGAAGGCGAAGGCGCACGATGTCTCCGTCGTAAAGGCGTCATAGTGACGTCGTATCAGCGTGGGAGCGGATCGAAGGACGGCTGGTCACCCTCCGTGTCCGAGCTGACACCTAGGCAATCGGATCAGATGATCCTTCGTCAATACGACTGATCCATATGGCTGTCGAATTCTCCGATTTCGGCCAACCGGCGTGCGGGACTGCATCAGGGCGTGGAAACTGAAAGGTCGCACGCGGGGCGCGCGCCCCGTTCGGACGCAAGTCCGCCGTCACCGACTGCTGGGCGCGATCCTGCCGAGCGCGTGCAGCAGCCGGTCGAGGGCGTCCCTGGAGTTGGGCTCGGTCAGGTTGACCATCAGCCGGAAGGCCACCTTCAGCAGGGCCGGGTGGCCGAGGCCGAGCGCACCGGCCGCGCCGAGCAGCCGGGGGCGGCCCAGCACGTCGGCGACGACCCGGCCGAGCGCGAAGTAGCCGTCGTAGGCGGAGCGCAGGGCCTGCGGGTAGGCGCGCAGGGCGAGTTCACGGCCGCGGTCGGTGCGCCGGGCCAGCGCCTGGACGATCGTCTCGGCGGCGTAGCGGCCGGACTCCATCGCGTACGCGATGCCCTCGCCGGTCGCCGGGCTGACCGTGCCGCCCGCGTCGCCGACCAGCAACAGGCCTTCGGCGTAGTGGGGTTGGCGGTTGAGGCCCATCGGGAGGGCGGAGCCGCGGACGGGCTCGGTGACGCCGTCGGGGGTGTAGCCGTACTCGGGGGGCAGCTCGGCGCACCAGCGCCGGAGCAGGTCCCGCCAGTCCAGCTCGCGGGCCACGGCGCCCGTGTCCAGCACGCCCAGGCCGACGTTGGCGGTACCGTCGCCCATCCCGAACACCCAGGCGTAGCCGGGCAGCAGGCGGCGGGCCGGGTCCCTGGGGTCGCGCAGGTCCAGCCAGGCCTCCAGGTAACGGTCCTCGTGCCGGGGGGTGGTGAAGTACGTCCGGTAGGCGACGCCCATCGCCCGGTCGGTGCGGCGGTAGCGCTTCATCGCGAGCGACAGCCGGGTCGAGTTGCCGTCGGCGGCGACCACCAGGGGCGCGTGGTAGGAGACGGGCCGCCGCTCCTCGCCGAGGCGGGCCGTCACCCCGATGATCCGGCCGGTCCGCTCGTCCAGCAACGGGCCCGCCACGGAGGCCCGTTCGATCAGCCGGGCGCCGGCCGAGGCGGCGCGGCGGGCGAGCAGTTCGTCGAAGTCGGCCCGCCGCCGGACCAGTCCGTGCCCCGGGAAGGCCGACAGCTCCGGCCAGTCCAGCTCCAGCCGGCGCCGCCCGGAGACCAGGCGCAGCCCGCGGTTGTGCAGCCAGCCGGCCTCCTCGGAGACGTCGATGCCGAGATCGGTCAACTGCTTGACGACGCGCGGCGTCAGACCGTCCCCGCAGACCTTCTCGCGGGGGAAGGCCGACTTCTCCAGCAGCAGCACGTCGAGCCCGGTCCGGGCCAGGTGGTACGCGGTGGTGGAGCCCGCCGGGCCCGCGCCGACCACGATCACGTCCGCGCCGTCCTCCGCGCGGCCGACGCCGCCGTTACCGGACAACTGCTGCTCTGGGCCGGGCATCGCGCACTCCCACGGGTCTGGTCGGCTGTGGACTCAGCGGTCTCAGACGATAGGGACAGCGACGGCCGTGCCGCGCCCCGACACGCTGACCCGCCCCGAGGACCGGTCATTACCGGCCACCGGGGCGCAGGGGGTGGTGCGGTAGGCGGCGCACGCGGCGGCGTGGGAGCCACAGGAGGCGCGCGCGGCTCAGGGGTTGACCGCGAGCACCACGTACGCCGCCAGCACCGCCAGGTGCACCCCGCCCTGGAGCGGGGTGGCGCGGTTCGGGATGATGGTCAGCGTGCCCACCGCGACGGTGAGCGTGAGCAGCACCAGGTGCGCCGGGCCGAGGCCCAGCACCAGTGGTCCGGGGAGCCAGGCGGAGGCCACCGCGACCGCGGGGATGGTCAGCCCGATGCTCGCCAGCGCCGAGCCGAGCGCCAGGTTGAGGCTGGTCTGCACCCGGTTGCGCAGCGCCGCGCGCAGCGCCGCGATGGTCTCCGGCAGCAGCACCAGCAGGGCGATCACCACACCGACCACCGAGGACGGCAGCCCGGCCGAGTAGACGGCGGACTCGATGGTCGGCGAGACGCCCTTGGCCAGGCCGACCACCGCGACCAGCCCGAGCGCCAGCAGCAGCAGGCTGATCGCCGCCGCCCGGGCGGTCGGCGGGTCGGCGTGGTCCTCCTCGTCGAGGACCGCGCCCTCGGCGCTGACGGGCAGGAAGTAGTCCCGGTGCCGGACCGTCAGGGTGGCGACGAACAGCCCGTACAGCACCAGCGAGGCGGTCGCCGCGAACACCAGCTGGGTGGAGGAGAACTGCGGGCCCGGCGAGCTGGTGGTGAAGGTCGGCAGCACCAGGCTGAGCGTGGCGAGGGTGCCGATGCCGGCGAGCGCCGCGCCGGTGCCCTCGGCGTTGAACACCGCGACCCGGTACTTGACGGCGGCGACCAGGAGGGAGAGGCCGAGGATGCCGTTGCAGGTGATCATCACGGCGGCGAACACGGTGTCCCTGGCCAGGGTGGCGGCCTTGTCGCCGCCGTCGGCCATCAGCGTGACGATCAGCGCCACCTCGATGACCGTCACGGCGACCGCCAGCACCAGGGAGCCGAACGGCTCCCCCACCCGGTGGGCGATCACCTCGGCGTGGTGCACGGCGGCGAGCACGGCGCCGGCGAGGAAGCAGGCCACCACGCCGACCACCCATCCGGGCAGGTCGCGGTGCCAGGTCAGGACGAGGGCGACGAAGGAGAGCACCGGAACGACGACGGTCCATTGCGCGGTGACTGCACGGAGCTTCGTGATCATGCGGCCGAGCATCCCAGACCGGACCCCCCGTCGCCGGGCAACGCCGCCGTGGCGGCCCGGCCGGTGTCGGGCCGCCACGGGGTCACGGCAGGGGCGCGCGGAGACACGCGGGGCCGCGCAGAGGGCCGTGCTGAGCCGCCGTCGGGGCCCGTGGCACGGCCCGGCCGCCCGGGCCGCTCAGCCGCCGTACTCGGCGAGGTACGCCAGCACCTTCGTCACATGCGCCTTCACCCGGTCGGGTACGCCGCCCGCGTCGGCCACGGTCTTGTCGCTGGTCCGGTAGGCCGCCGTGACCAGGGCGGGCAGGTCGGTGGTGAAGCCCCGGCGCTTTATCTGCTGGTCCAGCCAGCAGACGTAGTTGCCCATCGAGGCGATCGCGTCGGCCGGGTCCATGTAGTCCTTGACGCCGTCGTGGTCGCCGTCCTGCGCCCAGGCGTTGAACACCGCGGGCGTCCACATCGCGATGCCGTACTCGTTGGTCCCGGGGCGGGCGGCCTTCGGGTCGAAACCGCTCTCCCCCTTGATCATCGCGGCCAGCAGGACCGGGGTGATCTCGGGCTCGGGGCAGCGCCGGGCGGCGTCCCCGATCGGGCCGCGGAGCGCCTCGGGGACGTCGGAGCCGGCCGGGATCGCGCCGCGCGGCGGGGGCGGCGGCGCGCGGAGGTCCGGTGCGGCCGGCTCGGGGGCGCCGGTGAGGGCCAGGACGGCGGCGGCGGAGAGCAGGCCCGCCCCGGTTCGCAGGCCGGGCCGGCGGCGCGCGGCCGGCGGGCGGGTCGGCGGACCGGCGAGCAGGGCGGCGAGGTCGACCCGCGCCCGTGCCGCCCGGTCGGGGGTGAGGCAGGCGGTGACGGCCGCCCGCCACGGCTCGCGCAACGTCTCGTCCAGCCGCAGCGGCGCCGCGCCGCGCGCGTACGCCTGGGCGGCGAGCGAGCGGGCCCGGGCGGTGGCGCCGAGGAAGGGGTGCAGGCCGCCGGTGAGCAGTTGGTGGGCGATGACCCCGAAGGCCCAGATGTCGGCGCTCGGGCGCAGCGCGACACCGCGAGCGCCGGTGCGCTGGGACCACCACTCGGGTGGGACGTGGTCGGGCGAGCCGAGTGGCGGGGCGTAGGCGTGGGTGCCCTCCAGCTCGGCGGTGAGGCCGAAGTCGGCGAGCTTGGCGGTGCCGTCGGGCATCAGCAGGATGTTGGCGGGTTTGAGGTCGCCGTGCACCCAGCCTGCGGTGTGCATATGGGTGAGGCCGGCGCAGACGTCGGCGAGGACGCGCTCGGCGCCGGGGACGGGCAGGCCCGGGCGGGCGGTGGCGAGGACGTCCTGGAGGCTGTGGGCGGCGCGTTCCATCACCAGGGCGACGGCCCCGTCGAGGTCGGGGTGCGCGGGGTCGTCGATGGTGACCACGGCGAGGGTGCGGATCAGGTTGGGGTGGTCGGCGCGGCGGCTGAAGCTCATCTCGCTGCGGGCTATCTGCGCCATGGTCCGGCGCTGGCCCGGGCTGAGCCGGGCGGGGCGGAGGAACTTGACGGCGGCGTCGGGGCGGCCGCCCGGCGCGCGGGCGGCGTGGACGCTGCCCCAGGCGCCCGCACCGATGAGTTCGCCGGTGCGGTAGCCGGCCACGGGGTAGCCGGGCGGGATGCCGAACGGCGGTTCGTCGGACCGGGTGGCGGGCCTCACCACGGGGTCAGCAGCCGCGCCGGGGCGGGAGCAGCGCCAGATGCTCCTCCCGGACGAGGTCGAACTTCAGTGCCAGTGCCACGAGTTCCTCCCTTTTTCCACCGGCCCGGACGGCCCCGGGGTCGTCCTCGGGCGCCTCGCGCAGCCGCAGTTTGGTGGCCACCAGGTAGTCGATGTGGTAGTTGACGGCGGATCGGGTCAGCCCCCGGCAGGACGGCAGGGCGCGCAGCCGGGCCACCACGTCGGTGGCGCCGGGGACGACGGCGGCGGACGGCGAGCGCAGTCGCGGCTCGCAGAGGGCGAGCAGGACGAGGAAGTACTTGGCGGTCGGGTCCAGGGCGAACGGACTGACCGTCCGCTCGCCGCCGCCGGCCCCGGACCCGGCCTCCAGGTAGGCGTGTTGCGGTGCGAACACCTTGAAGGCGGCCGGTTCGCCGAGGGCCGGCAGCAGGACCCGGGAGAACTCGAACGGCACCGGCGCGCCGATCCGCCCGGGCGCCACCTTGACGTGCTCGCCGGCGCCCTCCAGGTTCTCCACCACGTACGTCGCGGAGGTGCTGAAGTTGGAGAGCCGCCAGTAGTCCTCGGCGGCGACGACCTCCCCCGCACGGCGGGAGACGCCCTGGTCGGCGAGGGGAATGACGGCGGGCCGGCCGGGCTCGCCGCGGCCGAAGACCGCGGCCTCCCCCGGGCCCATCCGCAGCAGTTCGGGCCGGCCGCGGAGCGCGGCTCCCGGGCGGGGTTCGGGCAGTTGCACGATGACCGTGTCCACGCAGCCACCTCCATGGGTCGGGTCGACCCTAGCGGCCCGAACGGCCTCGCGCCGCTGCGCCACTCGTACGAGTGAACGCGGTGGCGGCGGGCAGGAGTTGCCGGTCGGGCAGGCGCTGCCGGGTGGACGGCGGGCTGGCGAACGGTGCTGTCACCGGCTCCCTGAACGGCGTTCGCCGGGCCGCTGAACATCGCACCAATTGGTCGCTGCATGTAGTTGAACGGTCACCTTGAGTGTGATGCAACGCACATATGTCATGCCCATGATTTATGCAAGACTCATCCCACGGAGTGAGATTCCCTTACTTTCCAAGGAGGTTCATATCATGCGCGCTCAAATCGCAGCCCTGATGGTCACGGTGGCAGGGATCACGGCAGGGCTGGCCGCCCCGGCCTCGGCGGCGACGGTGACGGACGAAACCGGGGCGGTGGCCTGCGCCGCCGTGGCCAACCACCCGTGCGTCTGGCAGGAGAAGGACGGCGGAGGGGGCGTCGTCGGGGTCGCGCAGGTCTCGGCGGCCGACCCCGCGCACCTGACGCTGGTTCAGGTCGAGGTGCGGACGCAGCGCACCTGGGGCGGACCCTGGGTGACCGCCGCCTCCGCGACCACCGTGCAGGCCGGGTTCGCCAAGGCCGTCACGCCGCGGGTGGTCACCAGCGACCTCACCATCATCTGCGCGACCGGCGGCCCGCTGCTGGACGTGGCCCAGCGCGTCACCACCTGTACCAACCCCTTCTGATCCCCCTCGGCCCAACGGGGATCCACCACGAGCCGGGGCCACGCGCCCCCTCTCCAGGGCCGGTCGCCGGGTCCGCAACCGGCGGCCGGCCCGCCCCTCGTGACACCGCCGACCGGGCCGACCACCCCTCCCCCGGCACCCTCAGCCGCCACTCGGGAAGTTCACGGCACGCGCTCAGGCCGAGGCCGCGCCAACCATGCGCCGAGCTCCTCCCCGAACCCGCCCGGCGTGTGCGACTCTATTTTTCCTGAACGGCCTTCTGGCGGTCCCGCAGCCAGCGGGCGAAGGCGTCCAGGGCCGGCACCGGGTCCCGGCGGCCGATGCCGATCCGGAACCGGTCGGCGGGCGTGGGGGTGAGCTCGGAGCGGTAGATGCTCGCCGGCAGCAGCAGGACGCCGGCCTGCTCGACCAGCGTGGTGCAGAACGCCTCGACACCGTCCGCACCCAGGTAGCGGGGGTAGGCGACACAGCCGCCGTCCGGCGCCCGCCAGTCGAAGAGCTCGGCGAACTCGGTGAAGAACTGGTCGAAGACCGGCAGGTTGGCGTCGATGATCGCGCGGTTGCGGGCCAGGATCTGCTCGCGGGCGTTGATGGCGATCCGGGCCAGGATCTCGCTGGGGGCGGAGTTGCAGATCGTGGTGTAGTGCTTGGCGCGCTCCAGCCGGGAGCGCAACTCCCGGTCGCGGCAGGCGATCCAGCCGATCCGCAGACCGGGCAGGCCGAGCGACTTGGAGGTGACGTTGAGCGAGAGGGCGCGCTCGGAGAGGTCGGCGGCCTGGGCCAGCGTGCGGGCGGGGTCGCGCTCCAGGCCGCGGTAGACCTCGTCGCTGAAGAGGCGGATGCCGCGTTCGTCGCAGAGTTCGGCGAGCCGGGCGAAGTCGGCCGCGTCGATGATCTTCCCGGTGGGGTTGTTGGGGAAGTTGACCGAGACGACCCGGGTGTTGGGGCGCAGCGCGGCGGTGAGCCGGTCGAGGTCGAGCGCCCAGTCCCGGTCGGCGTCCAGGGGGACGCCGGTGACCTCGCAGAGCGAGAGCGGAATGGTCTCGGCGGACTGGTAGTTGGGGGTCACCACCACGGCGTGGTCGCCGGGGCCGAGCAGCACCTGCATGGCGAGGTTGAGCGCCTCCTGCGCGCCGCCGAAGCAGATCACGTCGTCGGCGTCCACCAGGCTGTACATGCCCGCGATCGCCTCCCGCAGGGCCGGGTCGCCGAAGGTCTCGGTGTAGCCGAGGGCGAGGGTGTCCCAGGCGTGCCGGTCCTCGGGGCCCGCCAGAGCGAGCAGTTCGGACATCGCCATGGTCTGGGCGTCCGAGGCGGTGAGGTGGTGGCGGGCGGTGAACTCCCAGCGGGAGAAGTAGGTCTCCAGGCGGAAGTCGGGGAGCTTGGTCATCTCTCGGTCCTCTGGTGTGCCGGTGGTGCGGGCTCGGCCCTGAGCTCGGCGAGCAGGGTGTAGACGGTGGAGCGCGAGACCTTGAGCGCGGTGGCGACGGCCGGGACGGCGCGGCGGACCGCGAACACCCCGGCCCGGTCGAGTTCGCGCAGCACGGCGAGCCGGTCGTCGCGGCCGAGCCGCTCCGGTGGGCGGCCGTGGGCGCGGACGTAGCCGCCGATGACGTCGTTCATCCGCTCGGTCCAGTCGCGCTCGAAGAGCGGTTCGGGCCGGGGGGCGGTGGGTGCGGCGAAGCCGGCCAGCAGGGCGGCGGCGTGGTCGAGCGGGCCTCGGTCGAGGTTGACGCAGAGCACCGCCGAGGGCCGCCCGTCGGCGTCGCGCAGCACGGCGCTGACCGAGGAGAGCCGCCGCCCGTCGGGCAGCAGTTTCTCGTACGGCCCGTAGACGTCGGGCGCGGCCGGGTCCAGTGCGTCCAGTTCGCCGAGCAGCGACGGGTCGCCGGGGGCGCGACCGGTCATCGGGTTCCAGATGGCGAGCACCCGGTCGCGGACGGCGTCGTGCAGCACCACCTCGGTGTACGGCCCGAGGAGCAGCGCCACCGCCTGGCAGACGGGCGACCAGGTCCGGACGCGGGGGTCGGTGGTCTCTTCGGTCACCTCTGGACTGTACGTCCGGGCTGGACATTCCGTCCAGAGGCGCCCGCCCCGGCCTCGCGATGGCGGGGCCGGGGCGGGCGCGGGGCGTCCGGGGGTGCTCAGCCCTGGGCGACGAGCGCCGCGAAGGCGCTCTCCAGCCCGGCCACCGCCGCCGCCAGCAGGGCGACCGTCCTGAGCGCGTCCACGACGGCGCCCACCCGGCGCCGGAGCCTGCTCTCCCGGGGCTGTTCCAGGGCCGCCTCCTCCAGGATCTCGGCCAGGGCCGCATCCGCGTCGGCCGCGTCCTCCTCCGGCACCGCGCCCGGCCGCTCGTCCCGCAGCCGGGCGAGCGCGGCCCGCAACGACCGCGCCGCGGTGAGCAGCCCCTCCGGACCGGCCGGGCCGCCCGCGGGAGCGCCGGCCCCGGCGCCGATCCAGACGGTGGCGCCCCGGCCGCCGGCGACGGGCCCGTACACCGTGCTGCCGCCGGTCACCACGACGCCGCTGTTCGCGCCGGCGCCGGGCGCCGACCCGCCCGGCTCTTCCCGACTGTCCGTCACTTCACTTCCCCGTCTCAGCTCTTCGGGACTTCGAGGTGCACCGACGACCCGGCACCGCCGGCCACCGGGCCGTTCACGGTGCTGCCGCTGACCACGACGCCGTTGTTGATGTTGGTGATGCTCTGCGACTGCTTCTCGAAGGCGGCACTGTCGTAGCCGCGCGCCCGCAGCTCCTCCCCCACCGCGCTGAAGACCCGCTGGGTGACGGTGCCCAGGAACCGCTGCACGTCGTGCGACTGGAAGATGTTCTGGTACTCGGCCGCCGAGCCCAGTTCGCGCACGCTCAGCCTCGGCGCGTAGTCGACGGCGTAGCCCGTGGAGGTGACCTGCCTGTAACGTCGCGCCAGGCTCGCGGCACGCCCGCGCGAGGACCACACCTCGCCCAACTGGCCGACCGCGACGGCGATGTCGCCACCCAGCCGGCGCGCGGCCCAGCCGAGCGCGTTGGCGGCGTCGGCGGGCCCGGAGTGCCGTCCGAGCGCGTCGATCACGTGGTACGCCGGGTCCACCGGGGGCAGGACGTACGGCAGCCATTCCAGGTGGAGCAGCCCGCCCCGGGTGGTGGCGCGCACCAGCACGGTGACCACCACCTCCTCCTGCCAGGAGCCGACCCTGATCGCCAGGTAGTGCCGCAGCCGCTCGTGGCCGGAGCGGCTCAGCAGGTCCGCCCAGGCCGGTTCGAGCAGGATCCGGTCGCCGGCGTGGGCGGACATCCGGCCGCGCCAGTGCCGGGGATCGTCGACGCGCAGGCTGGGCCGGAACACCCGGTCGGTGACCGAGAGCCCGCGCAGCGGGTCCTCCGGGTAGCGGGTGTCCTCGGCCAGCGCCCGGACCCGCGCGGCGACCGCCCGGTAGAGGGCCGAGGCGTCGATCGGCTCGGCCGGCCGCCCTTCGGCCACCCGCGCGGCCGAGGGCTGCAGTTCGAACGTCATCCGCCAGATCGGGCCCGGCAGGCCCAGGCCGACCAGCGGCGCCCGGCGGCGGTAGAGCAGTTCCGGCCCGCTCTGCTGTTCGCGCAGCCGCTGGTACAGCCAGGCGGCCCGCTTCCCGTTCGGCTGCGGGGGCGGGCCCGCCGGGCGCATCACCGGTCCGGCGAGCCGGCGCCGGATCGCGAGGCGCAGCCCGGCCGCGATCAGCCAGAGCAGGACCAGTTCGGCGACCGCGTACCCGGCCCTGGCCACCGTGTCCGGGTCCAGCCGTCCGGCCTGGTCCCGGAGGTAGGTGAAGGCCACGGCGAGCGCGGACAGCGCCACGAGGAAGGTGAGCGTGCCGGAGAGGCCGCCCTTGGCGCGCCCGCGACCTGGGCGGCGCGGGGCGCGGGCGACGGTCAGGCGCTCCAGCGAGAGCCCGAGCCGGTGGTCCATCCGGTCCGCGCCGAACCCGCCGGCCGCGCCGAGGACCAGCGCCGCCACCGCGGCCGTGATCCCCGCCTCGGGGCCGAAGAGCGGGAACCCGGCGGCGAGGACGGCGAGGCAGGCCGCGCCGGTCCAGGCCTCCCAGCGCCGGGCGGTGAGCGCCTCGTGCAGCACCCGGACCAGGTCGGCGCCCGGGGAGGGGGCCGGAATCCGGAAGGACTGCTCGACCAGTTCCTCGATCACCTCGGCACGGAAGCCGCGGTCCAGCCAGGCCGCCGCGCAGAGGTAGCGGGTCGCGTCGCCCGGGACGGGGCCGGCCTGGTTGTGCAGGTTCTCCGGCGTCGCCGCGAGCGTCGCCCGGAGGTCGCGGGGCGGGCTGCCGGGTGGTCGCGGCGGGTAGAGCGGCGGTGGCGGCACCCTGTCGTCCATTGCGTCCCCCGAGGAGAAGACATGCCAACAAGACGGAACAGTAAAGCAGTTGGGGCGCGACACGGACAGCTTCCGGTACCGCTTCGGCGGTAACGGTTCGGCACCGCCGGGCGGGGCGCGCCGAGCGGTGTGCAGAAAATTGGAGTCTGAGAGTCGCATTCGCTAGCCTTTCGAACGTGAGGCTGACCAAGAGCACCGACATCGCCCTCCGCATCGCCATGCGGCTGGCCGTCCTCGACGAGGGCGCCAACCCGACCACCCGCGAGGTGGCCGAGGCGGTGGGCGTGCCGTACACCCACGCCGCCAAGGTGGTCAGCCGGCTGCAGCACCTCGGCGTGGTGGAGGCGCGGCGCGGGCGCGGCGGGGGCCTGGTGCTCACCTCCGCCGGGCGGACCGGTTCGCTCGGACCGCTCCTGCGCGAGCTGGAGGGGGTCGGCGACGTGGTCGGCTGCGAGGACGAGCCACCCTGCCCGCTGCGGGCGGCCTGCCGGTTGCGCGGCGCGCTGCGCGGGGCGCAGGAGGCGTTCTTCGCGGCGCTCGACCCGCTCTGCATCGACGACCTGGTCACCGCGCCGACCGGACCGTTGCTGCTCAGCCTCTCCCGCAGACCCGATCACACCTGAGCCCGGACCCGATCCCGCCCGAAGCCCCCTGAACCCGCAGACCCCGGGCCGTGCATCCGCACGCCCCAAAATACGACTCTTAGATACCAATTTGGAGCGAGCCCCATGCTGTCCGCCAAGTCCGCCGAGGTCGTCGAAGCCACCCTGCCCGTCGTGGGCGGTGCGATCGGCGACATCACGCCGCTCTTCTACGACCGGATGTTCGCGGCCCACCCGGAGCTGCTGCGCGACCTGTTCAACCGGGGCAACCAGGCCAACGGCAGCCAGCGGCAGGCGCTGGCCGGCTCGATAGCCGCGTTCGCCTCGGCCCTGATCGCCCACCCCGACCAGCGGCCGGACGCGATGCTCGCCCGGATCGCGCACAAGCACGTCTCGGTGGGCATCACCAACGACCAGTACCGGATCGTCCACGAGCACCTGTTCGCCGCCATCGTCGACGTGCTCGGCGAGGCCGTCACCCCCGAGGTCGCCGCCGCCTGGGACGAGGTCTACTGGCTGATGGCCAACGCGCTGATCGCCGTCGAGGACCGGCTGCGCGCCGAGACCGCCCTCGGCCAGGACGGCCTCTGGCGCCCGTACACGGTGGTCGCCCGCTACCAGGAGACCGACGAGGTGACGACGTACCTGGTCCGCCCGGCGGACGGCGGACCGGTGCCGCCCTCGCGCCCCGGCCAGTACGTGTCGGTGCGGACGGTGCTGGCGGACGGCGCCCGGCAGATCCGCCAGTACAGCCTCTCCGGCAGCCCGGACGGTGCCCTCCAGTTCTCGGTCAAGCGGGCCGCCGCCGGGACCGCGGGCGCGCCGGACGGCGAGGTCTCCCACCACCTGTACGAGCACCTGCACGCCGGCACGACGATCGAGCTCACCCCGCCGCTCGGCGACGTCGCGCCGGCCGACGGCGACGGACCGGTGCTGCTCGCCTCCGCGGGCATCGGCAACACCCCGATGACCGCGATGCTCGCCCACCTCGCCGCGACCGGCTCGACCCGGCGCGTGGTCTCCGTCCACGGCGACCGCGACCAGCTCTCGCACGCCTTCCGCGCCGACCTCGCCCAGCTCACCGCCAAGCTGCCGGACGCCACCGCCCACGTCTTCTACGAGCGGCCGCTCGGCGACTGGCCCGCCGAGCGCACCGGCCTGGTCGACCTCTCGACGGTCGCGGTCCCGGCCGGTACCACCGCCTACCTCTGCGGGCCGCTGCCCTTCCTCCGCTCGGTCCGGGCGCAGCTGCTCACGGCGGGCGTGCCGGCCGCGGACATCCACTACGAGGTGTTCGGCCCGGACCTCTGGCTCGGCCAGGACGCCTGATCCCCCCGGCGTGGAAGCCACCGCCAGGCCGGTCCGCTCGGTACGATCACGGGCGGGCCGGCCAGGCGGCCCCCGCGGACCAGTCGGGAGGACCGATGCGTGTCGCGCTCTTCGCCACCTGCGTCAACGACGCGCTGTACCCGTCCACGGCGATCGCCACCGTCCGGCTGCTGGAACGGCTCGGCGTCGACGTCGACTTCCCGCCGGAGCAGAGCTGTTGCGGGCAGCCGCAGTTCAACACCGGCTACCGGCGGGCCTGCGAGCCGCTGGTGCGGCGGACGGCCCGGGCGTTCGCCGGCTACGACCACGTGGTGACGCCGTCCGGCTCCTGCGTGGCGATGGTCCGCGACAGCTACCCCCGGATCGGCGCCAAGGCGGCCGCCGAGGGGCGCGGTACCGAACTCGCCGACATCGCGACCTCGTTGGCCCCGCGGGTGGTGGAGCTGACCGAGTTCCTGACGGACGTCCTGGGCGTCGAGGACGTCGGCGCGTACTTCCCGCACACGGTGACCTACCACCCGTCCTGCCACGGGCTGCGGATGCTGGGGCTGGGCGAGCGGCCCACCCGGCTGCTACGGGCCGTCAAGGGGCTGGAGCTGGTGGAGCTGCCGGGCGCGGACGAGTGCTGCGGCTTCGGCGGCACCTTCGCGGTGAAGAACGCGGCGGTCTCGGCGGCGATGGCCGAGGACAAGCTGCGGCACGCCCTCGGCACCGGCGCCGACGTCCTCTGCGGAGCCGACAACTCCTGTCTGCTCCATCTCGGCGGGACGCTGCGCCGACGCGGCGACGCGCTGCGCCCGCTGCACCTGGCCGAGATCCTGGCGAGCACCGAGGAGCACCCGTGGAGGCCCGCATGAACAGCGCCCGCAGCACCGCCGGAGGCACCGGTGACAGGACCTTCCTCGGCATGCCCGCCTTCCCGCAGGCCGCCGCCCGCGCCGTCCGGGACGAGCGGTTGCGCGCCAACCTGCGGCACGCCACCCACACCATCCGCGACAAACGGGCCCGCGCCGTCGCCGAACTCGCCGACTGGGCCCAGCTGCGCGCCGCGGGCAAGGCCGTCAAGGACCACACACTGCGCCATCTCGACCGCTACCTGGTCCAGTTGGAGGAGGCGGTGACGGCGGCGGGCGGCACCGTGCACTGGGCCGCCGACGCCGACGAGGCCAACCGGATCGTGACCGGGCTGGTCCGCGCGACCGGCGAGCGCGAGGTGGTCAAGGTCAAGTCGATGGCCACCCAGGAGATCGGGCTGAACGAGGCGCTGGCCGCCGCGGGCATCACCGCGTACGAGACCGATCTCGCCGAGCTGATCGTGCAGTTGGGCGACGACCGGCCCTCGCACATCCTCGTCCCGGCGATCCACCGCAACCGCTCCGAGATCCGGGAGATCTTCGCCGACCGGATGGCCGCCTGGGGCCGGCCCGCGCCCGAGGGCCTCACCGACTCCCCCGCCGAGCTGGCCGAGGCCGCCCGGCTGCACCTGCGGGAGAAGTTCCTCCGCGCCCGGGTGGCGGTCTCCGGGGCCAACTTCATGGTCGCCGAGACGGGCACGCTGGTGGTCGTGGAGTCCGAGGGCAACGGCCGGATGTGCCTCACCCTGCCGGACACGCTGATCTCGGTGGTCGGGATCGAGAAGGTGGTGCCCACCTGGCGGGACCTGGAGGTCTTCCTCCAGCTGCTGCCCCGGTCGTCCACCGCCGAGCGGATGAACCCGTACACCTCGCTGTGGACCGGCACCACGGACGGCGACGGGCCGTCCGACGTCCACCTCGTGCTGCTCGACAACGGCCGGACGGCGGCGCTCGCCGACCAGGTCGGCCGCCAGGCACTGCGCTGCATCCGCTGCTCGGCCTGCCTCAACGTCTGCCCGGTGTACGAGCGGGCCGGCGGCCACGCGTACGGCTCGGTGTACCCGGGGCCGATCGGCGCCATCCTGACGCCCCAACTGCGCGGCACCGCGAGCGAACTGGACGCCTCGCTGCCGTACGCCTCCTCGCTCTGCGGGGCCTGCTACGAGGTCTGCCCGGTGGCGATCGACATCCCCGAGGTGCTGGTGCATCTGCGCGAACGGGTCGCCGAACAGGGCGGGCACCGGCTGGAACGGGCGGCGATGACCGCCGCCGGGTACGTGCTGGACCACCCGGCGGCGCTCGCGGCGGCCGAGCGGCTGGCCTCCCGCACCCGCCGGCTGCACCCGCGCCGGATGCCGGGGCCCGGCCGGGCCTGGACCGACACCCGGGATCTGCCGGAGCTGCCCGCCGAACCCTTCCGCGACTGGTGGCGGAGGAACCGCCCGTGACCGTCGGAGAACCCCTGCCCACCGGAGGACCTTTGAACTCCCGCGAGCTGATCCTCGGCCGGATCCGTGCCGCACTGGGCGAGCCCGCCCCGCCGCCCGAACAGCCGCTGCCCCGCGACTATCTGAGCAGCCACACCCCGGAGGACGACCCGGCGGCGCTGCTCGACCTGCTGCACCACAACCTGGCCGACTACCGTGCCCTGGTCCACCGCTGCACCACCGACCGGCTCCCGGCGCTGATCGCGGAGCTGCTCACCGCGCGCGGCTCCCGGACCGTCGCCGCCCCGCCCGGCCTGCCGCCGTCCTGGCTCTCCGCCACCACCGCACGGCCGCTGCCGGACGACGGCACCCTCACCGCCGCCCGCCTCGACACCGTGGACAGCGTGGTCACCGGCTGCGCCCTGGCGATCGCCGAGACCGGCACGCTGGTCCTGGACGCCGGCCCCGCCCAGGGCCGACGGCTGCTCACCCTCGTCCCCGACCACCACATCTGCGTCGTCCTGGCGCCCGGGCAGGTCGTCCCGTCCGTCCCCCGGGCGCTCCCGCGCCTCGACCCGGCCCGGCCGCAGACCTGGATCTCCGGCCCGTCCGCCACCAGCGACATCGAACTCGACCGGGTGGAGGGCGTGCACGGCCCGCGCACCCTGGAGGTCGTGCTGGTCACTCCGGCCTGAGCTCCAGGGTGCAGCACTTGGCACCGCCACCGCCCTTGAGCAGTTCGGAGAGGTCCACCGGGACGGGCTCGTAGCCGTGCCCGGCCAGCCGGGCGGCCAGACTCCCGGCGGCCTCCGGCAGCAGCACCCGGCGGCCGTCCGAGACGGCGTTGAGACCGAACACCTCGGCGTCCGCGCGGTCGGCGAGGATCGCGTCCGGGAAGAGCGCGCGCAGCGCGGCCCGACTGTCGGGGGCGAAGGCCCCGGGGTAGTACATGATGTGGTCGTCGTCGAGCACGGCGAGCGCGGTGTCCAGGTGGTAGAAGCGCGGATCCACCAGGGTCAGGCTGAGCACCGGGACGCCGAACATCGCGCCGGCCTCGGCGTGCGCGGCACGGTCGGTGCGAAAACCCGTCCCGGCCAGCACCAGGCGGCCGGCCACCAGGTGGTCGCCCTCGCCCTCGTTGACGTACCCGGCACGGCGCACCTCCCGGTAGCCGCGGGCCCGGAACCAGGCGTGGTAGGCGTCCGACTCGCCGGCCCGCTCGGGGTGCCGGAAGGTGGCGACCAGCGCCCGGCCGCCCAGCACGGTGGCGCCGTTGGCGGCGTAGACCATGTCGGGCAGGCCGGGCAGCGGGTCGATCAGCTCGACGGTGTGGCCGAGTTCGCGGTACAGCGCGTACAGCCGCTCCCACTGGCGCACGGCCAGCGCGGTGTCGGTCGGCCGCGCCGGGTCCATCCACGGGTTGATCGCGTAGCCGACGGTGAAGTACGTCGGGCGGCACATCAGATAGCGCCGCGGCCGGGCGGTGCGGTCGGGGGTTCGGTTCGGCATACGGCAGCCTCCGCCGTCCGGAGTGCGGGAGGACGTTCGTACGGAAGTACGGTCCAGAGGGCGGGCTGCCCAGGCCGGGCCGTTCGCACGCACACGCGGACACCCCCGGTGGGCGCAAGCCCCCAGCGCACCGGCGCGGCCCCCGGCGCACGGGGTGCGGGGGCGCGCTGGGTGGACCGCCGCGGGAGACCCGCTACCAGCGCACCGCCGCCTACCAGCGCACCGCCGCGAAGCCGACCGGACCGCCCTCCGCGCCCACGTGGCCGATCTCACGTACCGCGACGGGCCACCTACGGTGGCGTAGGTCACTTGAGACGGTGAACTATCTCCTTCATGCCGAACCTCCAGGAGACCCTTGACCTCAGTTCGTACGCCGCCCTCGGCGACAGCTTCACCGAGGGGCTGAACGACCCCGGCGCCGACGGCGCCTTCGCCGGCTGGGCCGACCGGCTCGCCGGCCTGCTCGCCGAAGGGCGGCCGCCGGGCGGGTTCCGCTACGCCAACCTCGCGGTGCGCGGCCGGCTGCTGGACCAGATCACGGCCGAGCAGGTGCCGCAGGTCCGCCGGATCCAGCCCGACCTGGTCACCTTCTGCGCGGGCGGCAACGACATCCTGCGCCCGGGCAGCGACCCCGACGAGGTGGCCGAGCGCTTCGAGGCGGCCGTGGTCCAACTCGCCGCCTCCGCCGGTACGGTGCTGATCTGCACCGGCTTCGACACCCGGGGCGTGCCGCTGCTGAAGCACCTGCGCGGCAAGATCGCCACCTACAACGGCCACATGCGGGCCGTCGCCGACCGCAACGGCTGCGAGGTCGCCGACCTCTGGTCGCTGCGCGCCGTGCAGGACCGCCGGGCCTGGAGCGAGGACCGGCTGCACCTGTCCGGCGAGGGGCACCAGCGGGTCGCCCTGCTGGCCGCCCGCTCGCTGGGGCTGCGTACCGAGCAGGACCCGGAGGCGCCCTGGCCGACGGTGCCCGCGCAGTCCCCCGCCGAACAGCGCCGGGAGAACATCCAGTGGGCCCGCGAGTACCTGCTGCCGTGGGTCGGCCGACGGCTGCGCGGCGAGTCCTCCGGCGACCACGTCGAGGCGAAGCGACCGGAACTGCTCCCCCTCTGACGGACCGTCGGGCCGCGGACCACCCTTGCGGCACCCGGCCGGCCGCCCGTTCGGGCGCCCTTCAGCACCCCGGCGCGGCGGCCCCTCCGCTCGAATCGGCAGATCGGGCACGGGGCCGCAGCGTCCAGGACCAGGCGGCGAGCGCGAGCAGGCTGAACGCCGCGCCGAGCAGGCAGACACCCGGCCAGCCGGCCGCCGCGTACACCGCCGTGGAGGCGATGGCACCGACCGCGCTGCCGACCGAGTAGAACACCATGTAGCCGCCGATCAGCCGGCCTCCGGCGGCCGGGTCCAGGGCGAGCACCATGGTCTGGTTGGTGACGTGGACGGCCTGCACCGCGAGGTCCAGCAGGATCGCGCCGAGCGCCAGCGCCCAGAGCGACTGCCGGGTGAGCGCCAGCGGCAGCCAGGAGAGCGCCAGCAGGCCGAGACCGAGACCGACCGTCCACTGGCCGCGCCCCCGGTCGTACAGCCGTCCGGCCGGGGCCGCGGCCAGCGCGCCCGCCGCGCCGACCAGGCCGAACGCGCCGATCGCGGCGGGCGACATCGACAGCGGCTCCTCGCTCAGCGGCAGCGCGACGCAGCTCCACAGCGTGCTGAAGGACGCGAACACCAGCATGGTGATCAACCCCCGCCGCCGGAAGACGGGTTCGCGCAGCGGCAGCCGGACGAGCGCGCGGAGCGCCGGCCGGTAACCGGCCGCGTCCGGCCGCGGGAGGGTGCGCGGCAGGGCACGGCGCAGCGCCCCGGCGACGAGCAGCGAGAGCACGGCCGAGAACGCGTACACCGACCGCCACCCCGCGAGGCCGGCCAGCAGACCGGCGACCGTCCGGGCCAGCAGGATGCCGACGACCACACCGCTGGTCACCAGGCCCACCACCCGCCCGCGTTCGCCGTCCGGGGCGAGCACCGAGGCGAACGCCACCAGGGACTGCGTCAGCACCGCGAGCAGCCCGACGCCCGCGAGGCCGGCCAGCAGGACGGGCGCGCTGCCGGCCGTGGCCACCACGGTCAGCGCGAGCGCCAGCAGCACGGCCTGCGCGGTGACCAGGCGGCGGCGTTCCAGCAGGTCGCCGAGCGGTACCAGCAGGATCAGGCCCAGGCCGTAGCCGACCTGGGTCAGGGTCACCACGGCGCCCACCGCGGCCCGGCCGATGGCGAGTTCGTCGGCGATGGCGACCAGCAGGGGCTGGGCGAAGTACACGTTGGCCACCGCGACCCCGCAGGCGAGGGCGAACAGCAGGGTGAGGTGCCGGGGCAGCGCCCGCGGCGGACTCTGGTTGCAAGTTGCTACCTTCATGGCCGCACGGTAGCCCGCTGCGGTAGCATGTTGCAACCAGGAAGGGCGAGCGCCGGGAGGCAGCCATGGTGAAACGGACCCGCTTCGACGACAGTTCGTGCCCGGTCGCCCGCTCGGTCGACGCGATCGGCGACTGGTGGTCCCTGCTGATCGTGCGCGACGCCTTCGACGGCAGCCGGCGGTTCGGCGAGTTCCAGCGCAGCCTCGGCGTGGCCAAGAACATCCTCAGCGCCCGGCTGCGGGCCCTGGTCGACGGCGGTGTGCTCGCCGTCGTCCCCGCCTCCGACGGCAGCGCCTACCGCGAGTACGTCCTCACCCCCAAGGGCGAGGACCTCTTCCCCGTCGTCGTCGCCCTCCGGCAGTGGGGCGAGCGCCACTTCTTCGACCCCGACGAGCCCCACTCCGAACTCCTCGACCGCCGGGACGACCGCCCGCTGGGCCCGCTCGCGGTGCACGCCGCCGACGGCCGCCCGCTCGCCCCGGCGGACACCCTGGTGCGGAAGGTGCCGCCGGGGGACGGATGAGCGGCCGCCCACGCGGGCGACCGGCCGGGCGGGTCGAGGGGGTCGAGTGGCAGGCCGGTGTGCGCGGGCTTCAGCGCGTTCGCGCCGGCCGGCGGTTCGCCGACGGCGCGCGCACCGCGCCGAGGCCGGTGTGCGCCGCGCCGGCGAGCACGGCGCCGACCAGGTACCAGGCCAGGTCCGGCGGGTTGAACGTGGAGCCGAGCACCAGCCGGGCGAGCGCACTGCGGTGGCCCAGATCGTCCGGCACACCGGTGAGTTGGAAGAACTCGACCGCCCAGCTCAGACCGGCCGCCCACGCGCCCGCGCGCACCGGCCGCAGCCGCGGCGCGGCGAGCACCACCAGGGCGTACACCAGCACCGTGTACAGCGCGTCCCCGGCGTACTTGGCGACCTCGCCGCCCGCCACCGCCCGCACCCCGAGCCCGGCCGCCACCGTCAGCACCGCGGCCGCGCCGGCGGCCGCCCGCACGCCCCGGCTCCCCCGAAGACCGTCCATCCGGCCCACCTTACAGCGCGGCCCTGTCCCGCTCGGGGCACTGCGCCGGCCGCGGGAACAGCGGGCAGGGGGCTCCTCGGCGCTGTACACCCCGGGGGCGGGGGACGCCACCACCGGCAGCGGCCGAACAGGGCGCTGCCGGTGGTGACACAAGGTCACGGGCGCTCGCGCAGACCGGCGATGACGGTACGGGCGTCCACCCGCGGCCCGCGGTTGTACGGGAGCCTGGAGAGCATCGTGCCCATGGCGCAGCTGTTGGTGAGCGCGGCGAAGACCAGGCCCGCGCCGACGGCGGTACCGACCAGGTGCAGGCCGGGCACCGCCAGACCCACCAGGCCGGAGGCCGCGACGATGGTTCCGGCGACGAGCCGGACCTGGCGCTCCAGTTCCCAGCGGGCCGGGCCGCGGTTGACCGGGCCGCCGGTCGCCTCCCAGGCGGTCATTCCGCCGTCGAGCACGCGCAGGTTCGCGAGGCCGGCTTCGGCGAGGGCCTGCCCGGCCTGCGTGGCGCGGGCGCCCGAGCGGCAGATCAGGACGACGTCCTCGTCGAGGTGGTGCAGGAGTTCGGCGCGGTGCTCGCGCAGCGTGTCGAGGGGGACGTTGCAGGCGCCGGGGATGTGGACGGTGCGGAACTCGCCGGGGGTGCGGACGTCCAGCAGCCGTGGGCCGCCGCCGTCCTTGGTGAGTTCGCGCAGTGCGGCCGCGGTGAGTGCGGCGGGGGTGCGGGTGGTGGTGGTCATGGGAGAGGTCCTCCGTGGTGTCGGGCTGGGGTGTCGGTCCGGCCGCGTCGGATGCGGGCCGGGGGGATGCGGGCCTGGGATGCCGGGTCGCGGTCAGGCCACCGCCGGGGCGGTCAGCACCTCCCAGGCGCCGTAGCCGCCCAGGATGTCGGAGACGTCGGTGAAGCCGTGGTGGCGCAGCAGGCTGGCGGCGATGGAGGAGCGGTGCCCGCCCGCGCAGTGCAGGACCAGCGGGCGGTCGGTGGGGAGCTCGTCCAGGCGGGCGGGCAGCTCGTTGAGCGCGATGTGCAGGGAGCCGTCGATGAAGCCGGCCGCGCGCTCGCCGCAGGTGCGCACGTCCAGGACGACCGGGGGCCGCTCACTGGCGAGCGCGGTGCGCAACTGGTCGGCGGTCAGGCGGCCGGCCGGGGCGACGTCGTCGGCCAGGGCGGCCAGGGCGGTCTCGGGGTCGCGCAGGTAGCCGGCGACCCGGTCGAAGCCGATCCGGGCGAGACGGGTGACGACCTCCGCCTCGCGGTCCTGCGGCGCGACGACCACGATCCGGTCCTCGGGCGACAGGACGGCGCCGGCCTGCTCGGCGAAGCGCCCGTCGGCGGGGACGTTGATCGCCTCGCGCAGGTGGCCGGCGCCGAACTCCTGCGGGTCGCGGGCGTCGACGACGACGGCGCCGTCCTCGCGCAGGGCGAGGAACTCCTCGACGGGCAGCGGCCGGACGGCCGCCGACGGGTCGAACAGCGGGTGGTCCTGGCGGTTGAGGGCGGCGTCGTAGCCGAAGTAGCCCGGCGCGGCGGACTGGCCGGCGGTGACGATGGCGACGAACTCGTCCTCGCCCATCGGCGCGCAGGCGTAGTTGGTGGCGCGCTGGGCGCCGATGCTGGACTGGCGCTCGGTGGAGAGGTTCTTGCCGCAGGACGAGCCGGCGCCGTGCGCGGGGAAGACCCGCACCTCGTCCGGCAGCGCCATGAGCTTGCGCTGGACACTGTCGTACAGCATCCGGCCGAGCTCCTCGGCGGTCACGCCCACGGAGGCGAGCAGGTCGGGGCGGCCGACGTCGCCGATGAACAGGGCGTCACCGGTGAGCACGCCGTAGGGGATCTCGTCGCCGGCGTGCTCGCGGACCAGGATGCTGATCGACTCGGGGGTGTGGCCCGGGGTCTCCATGACCTCCAGCGTCACCTCGCCCAGGCTGATCCGCTCGCCGTCGGCGAGCCTGCGGATCGGGTACTCGGTCTCGGCCCGCCGCCCGTAGCCGATCCAGGCACCGGTGCGGGCGGCCAGCTCCAGGTGGCCGGCCAGGAAGTCCGCGTGGAAGTGGGTGTTGACGACCGCCTCGATGGTGAAGCCGTGCGCCTCGGCGTCGGCGACGTACTCCGAGACGTCGCGGCGCGGGTCGACGACGACGGCCTTGCCGGTGGACTCGTCGGCGATCAGGTAGGACGCCTGGGAGAGGCAGTCGAGGTAGTACTGGGCGAAGAACACGGGAACCTCCAGAACAAGGGCTTCATACCCGGTCGGATATGTGGACGGTCGGTCGTGGCCGGCGGACGGGCCGACGGGCGCGGGCCCGGGCGGAGTGCGCCGGGCCGGGTGCGGCGTCGGGTCAGGTGCGGCGCGGACGGGGGCCGGCGGCGAATCCGCCGCCGGGCCGCGCCGCGGCGAAGGCCTCCAGGCCTGGTTCACGGGCCATGTCGCACCTCCGAATACCCCAGCAGGTATCTTCCCCTCGAACGTAAGGCAGCGGCCACCCGCTCGTCAAATACCCCCTAGGGCATATCCGAGGCCCTGCGCGGATGCGGCCGGGACTGCGGACGGGCCCGGAGCGGAGGCCGGGGAGGATCATACGGGTGGGGGTATACCCTGTGAAGAGCGAATACCCCCGCCGGTATCAACGCCGAGATGCCGCTCACGGCATCCACCCCCCCATCACACGATCCGGAGGACACCCATGCCGCGTTCCCCCGTACTCCCCTCCCTCCCGTCGGCAGCCACCGCGGACACCCACGGCAGGACCGTCTCAAGGGGGCCGGTCATATGACCACGCTCGTGCTCGCCCTCGTCGCCGGCGCCGTCGTCGGCCTGGCCCTCGGCGGACTGGGCGGCGGCGGCAGCATGCTCGCCGTCCCCGCGCTGATCTACCTGCTCGGCTTCACCCCCGCCCACGCCACCACCGCCAGCCTGGTGATCGTCGCGGTCACCTCGCTGACCGGCCTGCTCGCCCACGCCCGCGCCGGCCGGGTGCGCTGGCGCACCGGCGCCCTGTTCGCCGCCGCCGGGCTTCCCGCCGCTGCGGCGGGTGGCGCGCTCTCCGCGAACCTGCCCGCCGCCCTGCTCACCGCCGCCTTCGCCGCCCTGGCCGCGCTCGCGGCCTGGCGCATGCTCGCGGACGCCCGCAAGCCCGCCGAACCGGAACCGGCCGACGCCGGGCCGACACCGACCGTCGGCGCCGCGCGTCCCACCGGCGCCGTACGTCCCGCCGCGACCGGCGCGGGCCTGGGCGCGGTCACCGGGCTGCTGGGCGTCGGCGGAGGCTTCCTCGCCGTACCCGCCCTGGTCTCCGCGCTGGCGTTCACCATGGCGGAGGCCATCGGCACCAGCCTGCTGGTGATCAGTGCCAACGCCACCGCGGCACTGCTGCCCCGGCTCGGCTCGGCCGGCAGCGTCGACTGGGCGGTCATCGGGCCGTTCACCGCCACCGCCGTGCTCGGCGCCTGGGACGGCAAGCGGCTGGCCGACCGTCTCAGCGGCCGCACCCTCCAGAAGGCGTTCGCCGTCGCGCTTCTGGCCGTCGCCGCCCTGATGGTCGCCGACGCCCTGTGGCGCTGACGCCGGCCGTACCCGCGGCGCACCACTGTCGCCCCCCGAAACCTCCCGCAGGAGAGCCATGACCGCCACCGCGGCCCCCGCCCCCCACACCGGCACCGTCCGGCTCGGGCTCCGCGCCAACCTCCCGCAGTTCACCCTGCTCGTCGCGGTCAACGCACTCGTCGGCGGCATGCCCGGCCAGGAGCGCACCGTCCTGCCGCTGCTCGCGAGGGACGTCTTCCACCTGTCCGCCTGCACCGCGGCCCTCACCTGCATCGCCGCGTTCGGCGCGACGAAGGCCGTCACCAACCTGACGGCCGGCGCCTGGGCCGACCGGTTCGGCCGCAGACCCGTGCTCATCACGGGCTGGCCCGGGGCGAGCCGGCGGCGTGCGGTCGTCCGACGGGCCCTGGGCCGACACACCGGCTTCCCCTTGACCTTCACACCGGTGTGAGCCCCGATGATGCTGCCATGACCGCCACACCGTTCAACCCGCACACGCTGCTCGAAGAGAGCCGGCTCGGCGTCCTGGCCACGATCAGGGCGGACGGACGGCCGCAGCTCTCCCCCGTCCTGCCCTTCTACGACCGGGCGGCGAACGTCATCCACGTCTCCACGACCGAGGGGAGGGCCAAGACGGCCAACCTGCGCCGGGACCCACGGGCCGCGCTGGAGGTGACCAGCCCCGACGGCAGGTCCTGGGCCACCGCCGAGGGCGTCGCGAGGCTCACCGGGCCGGGGACCGAGCCCGACGGACCGGAGGTCGAGGCGCTGGTGGACTACTACCGGGCCGCCGCCGGGGAGCACCCCGACTGGGACGAGTACCGGTCGGTGATGGTGTCCGACCGCCGGGTGCTGATCACCATCCCGGTCGACCACGTGTACGGCGCCAGAATCGGCTGACCCGACGGACGCCGCCCCCGCGCGGACACCACCGCGGGGGCAGCGGCCCGCCCCTCCCCGAACCGGCGGAACCCGGACCGGCAGGGCCCGTAGCGCCGAGTCCCGTACCGCCCGTCGGGCCGGAACCGTCACCGGGCACCCGGACGTCCCTCTCCGCGCGGGCCGTTCAAGATGGCCCGGTAGCCTGCTGCGCGGCCCGCGAGGGGCCGGGTCCGTGCAGGTCGCGGGCGGGAGAACGGAAAGGCGGGGCGGGGCGCAGTGACGCAGCTGACCGAAGTGGTGAACGGGTCCGGAACACGGGCCGACGTGGTGGGGACGGGGCGGGCGGCGGGGCGGCGGTTCACCGTGGACGGGTTCGCGCCGCAGCAGGACGGTCTGGCGCGTGAGCGCGGCAAGGCCCTGCGCAAGCGCACCCCGCGCGAGTGGCACGCCGGGTTCACGCCCTCCCCCGACCGCCCGACCGCGGTCGAGGCGATCGAGGCGTCCAACGCCGGCCGGCTCGACGACCTGGTGCCGATCCGGCTCGGCCGGATGGCGGCCACGCCGTTCGCGTTCCTGCGCGGCGCGGCCGGCCTGATGGCCGCCGACCTGGTCGGCACGCCGACCACCGGGACGGCCGCCCAGCTCTGCGGTGACGCGCACGCCGCCAACTTCGGCCTCTACGGCGATGCCCGCGGCCAACTGGTCATGGACATCAACGACTTCGACGAGACCGCGCCCGGCCCCTGGGAGTGGGACCTCAAGCGGCTCGCCGCCAGCCTGGTGCTGGCCGGCCGGGAGATCGGCGCCGATGCGGCGACCGCGCGCCAGGCCGCGTTCGACACGGCCGGCTCGTACCGGCGCACCATGCGCGCGCTCGCCAAGCTGCCCGCCCTGGACGCCTGGAACGCCGTCGCCGACGACGAGCTGGTCTCCTTCGCCCAGGCGCACGGCCTGGCCGAGGTGCTGCAGAGGGTCGGCGCGAAGGCGCTCGGCAACACCAGCGCGAGGTTCGCCGCCAAGTCCACCGTCCGCGACACGGAGGGTGGCCGGCGTTTCACCGCCGCTCCCCCGGTGCTCAGCGAGGTCACCGACGCGACGGCCGCCGCGGTGGCCGTCGCCCTCGGCCCGTACGTGCGGACGGTGCCCGCCGAACTGCACCCGCTGCTCTCCCGCTACCGCGTGCAGGACGTGGCGTTCCGGGTGGTGGGCACCGGCAGCGTCGGCACCCGCTCGTACGTCGTGCTGCTGACCGACCACCGCGATCAGCCGCTGGTGCTCCAGGTGAAGGAGGCCCGCCCGTCGGCGCTGCTGCCGCACCTGGCCCGCGCGGGCTACCCGGTGACGGCGCCGGACAGCCACGAGGGCCGGCGGGTGGTGCTCGGCCAGAAGCGCATGCAGGTGGTCAGTGACACCCTGCTCGGCTGGACCACCGCCGACGGACTGCCCTACCAGGTACGGCAGTTCCGCAACCGCAAGGGCAGCGTGGACCCGGCGGCGCTGCTGCCCGACCAGCTGGACGACTACGCCCGGATCACCGGTGCGCTGCTGGCCCGGGCCCACGCGCACACCGCGAACCCCGGCCTGATCGGCGGCTACTGCGGCAAGAACGAGACGCTGGACAACGCGGTGGCCACGTTCGCGGTGGCCTACGCGGACCGCACGGAGGCGGACCACGCCGACCTGGTGGCGGCGATCCGGGCCGGCCGCCTCCCGGCCGAGCACGGCGTCTGACGATCCGTCACATCCGTTCACCGCGGGCCCGGCCGGCGGGGTCGAGGAACGGCGCGACCGCCGCGACGAACTCCGCCGGCCGGGTGCGGTGCACCAGGTGCCCGGCCTCGACGGTGACCGGAATCCGCCGGTGGCGGCGCGGCCGGCTGTTCGCCGGCCGCGCGAACCCCCGTGTCAGCGCTCCGCCCGGACCGGCGAGGGGCCGGGCGCGGCCGCCGGCGCCGCGGCCTCGCCCGTGCGCCCCGCGCGGCTCGCGCACACCGAGGCCAGCACGGCCAGCCCCGCCACGGCCGCGCAGACCGCGCTCGCGTACAGATAGGCCGACCGGTGGCCGCCCCCGCCCGCGGTGGCGCGCAGATAGACCCCGGAGAGCGCGGAGACGCAGACCGCCGCCGCGATCCGCTGCGTCATCTGCAGGATCGCCCCGCTCACCCCGGCCGCCTCGGCGGGCGCGTGGCGCAGCACATACGCCTGGTTGGTCGCGCCCATCAGGCCGACGGCCGTGCCGCCGAACAGTTGCAGCACCGCGAGCAGCCAGGGCAGCAGCGCGGCGGGCGCCCAGTGCGCGACCAGCCCGCTCCCGAGCATCACCAGGGCGGAGCCGGTCATCCCCACGGTGACGGTCCGTCGGCCGAAGCGCCGGACGACCCGCCAGGCGAGCGCGGAGGCGAAGCCCATCGCCACCGCCGAGGGCAGCGAGACCAGGGCCGCGCCCATCGGCGAGAGGCCGAGGCCGTCCTGCAGGAACATGGTCAGCACCAGCCCGGCGGCGATGGAGGAGCCGAACTGGGCCATCGCCACCGCCGTGCCGAGCGCGTACGGCGCCGAGCGGAGCAGCGCCGGGTGGATCAGCGGGTGGCCGCCGGCCCGGGCGTAGCGGCGCTGCCACCGGGCCAGCGCGCCGAGCAGCAGGCAGGCGCCGGCGGCGAAGGCGAGCCAGCCGGCCCAGCCGGGCGGCTGGACGAAGGGCAGCATCAGCGTCAGGGTCAGCGCGGCGACCAGCAGCAGGCCGACCAGGTCGAGGTCGGCGTTCCGGCTGCTGGGGCGCGGGCGGGGCAGGTAGCGGGCCGCCAGGGCGACGGTGGCCAGCCCGAACGGTACGTTGAGCAGGAAGGTCAGCCGCCAGCCGAACCCGGGGCCGACCGCCGCCAGCACCGCGCCGCCGATGGGCGGGCCGAGCGCGAAGGCCAGGCCGCCGGTGACGGCGTACATGCCGAGCGCGCGGGCCCGCAACTGGCCGCTGAACACGTCCTGGAGGGTGCCGATCATCTGGGAGTTGACCAGCCCGGCCCCGGCGCCCTGGAGCAGCCGGGCGGCCACCAGGACCGTGGGGTCGGTGGCGGTCGCGGAGAGCAGGCTGACGGCGCTGAACAGGGCGAGGCCGGCGACGAAGAACCACTTGCGGCCCTTGACGTCGCCGAGCCGGCCGCCGGGCACCAGGGCGAGGCCGAAGGCCAGGGAGTACCCGGCGACGATCCACTGCAGGTGGGCGGGCTGGGCGTGCAGGCTCTCGCGCAGGGCGGGAATCGAGGTGTTGAGGACGGACTGGTCGAGCAGGGTGGTGAAGCCGCCCGCGACGCAGACCAGCAGGACGCGGCGGCCGGCGGCGTCGAAGCGCTCGGCGGATATCGGTCCGGTGGCGGCCGGCCCGGCGGGGCTCACGGTTCGACCACCACCAGCGCGTACCGGACGCCCTCGGGCCCGGGGTTGTGGAAGCGGGTGGCGCCACCGACGAAGCGCAGGCAGTCCCCGGCCGCGAGCAGCTGCGGCTCGCCGTCCACCGTGAGCTCCAACCGGCCCTCCAGCACCCAGAGATGGTGCTCCAGCCCGGGGACGGACGGCCGGTCGTAGCCGAGGTCGGCGCCCGCGGGCAGCCTGCCCTCGATCATCTCGGCGCGCAGCGAGCCGTGCGGCGGGGAGACCGAGCGGCGGACGAAGCCGGTCTCCTCGTCCCGCCAGATCCGCTGGTCCCCGGCCCGGACCAGCCGGGCCGGGGCCGACTCGACCTCGGCCAGCAGCCGGGACATGGTGCGCCCGTAGACGGCGCAGAGCCGCCCCAGCAGAGCGGCCGTCGGGCTCACCTCGGCCCGCTCGACCCGGGAGAGCGTGGACCGGCTGACATCCGCCCGCCGGGCCAACTCCTCCAGGGTCCAGCCACGTTGGACCCGAAGCTCGGCGAGACGGGCGGCCAGCCGTTCATCGGCGGCGGTGTCGATTCCCATATTCGCGATGTTATCCCGAATCCGGGATCACCAGGGGCGCGGCGACCGGCCCGTCCGCCGCGGGCCCGCCCGGTGGCCCCGCGGCCCGCACCAGGCCGGGCGGCCGGGCAGCCAGGTCACCCCGGGCGGCCGGGCAGCCAGGTCACCGGACCGCCGGAACTCCCGCGCGTGCCGCCGCGGGCGGGTCCGGTCATGCTGGAAGAGGGAGCCGCCGTCATCCGGCCGTGCGGGCAACCCGCCCACGCGGCCGTCGGGACGGAAGAGCCGAAACGGAAGAACGGAAGAGGGGCAGGGTCGGCATGAGAGTCGTCGTCGATCTCAACCGCTGCCAGGCGTTCGCCCAGTGCGTCTTCCTGGCACCCGAGGTTTTCGAACTGCACGGCGAGGAGTCCCTGATGTACCGGCCCCGCTTCGACGAGGCGCACCGCGACGACGTGCTGCGCGCGGCCGCCGCCTGCCCGGTCCAGGCCATTCTCGTCGACCGCCTGGACGATTCCCGGGATACCCGGACGAGGCACGGCGATGGCTGCTGACAGCGCCGTGCGGGCGTTCCGCAGAGACGGCCGCATCGTCATCGTCGGCGCCTCGCTCGCCGGGCTGCGCGCCGCCGAGCACCTGCGCGAGGAGGGGTTCGGCGGATCGCTCACCCTGGTCGGGGACGAGCCGTACGAACCCTACGACCGGCCACCGCTGTCCAAGCAGGTCCTCCTGGGCCAGGTGCTGCCGCAGGACACCGACCTGCCCCGGCGGCGGGCCGTGGACGCGCGGTGGAGACTCGGCACCGCCGCCACCGGACTCGACCGCGAGAACAGACGCGTCCTGCTGGCGGACGGCGACGCGGTGGAGTACGACCGCCTGCTCATCACCACCGGCGTGCGGTCGCGGCCCTGGCCGCAGGAGAGCGAGGCGTCGCTGGACGGCGTCTGCGTCCTGCGCACCAGGGACGACACCACCCGGCTGACCAGACGGCTCGCCGGGCGGCCCCGCAGGATCCTGGTCATCGGTGCCGGCTTCACCGGTTCGGAGATCGCCTCCGCCTGCCGGGAGCGGGGCCTGGAGGTCACCGTCGCCGAGCGCGGTCCTGCCCCGCTGGTCGGGGCGCTCGGCGGGGTCGTCGGCACCGCGGCGGCGGACCTCCAGCGCGACCACGGTGTCGACCTGCGCTGCGGGATCACGGTGACCGCCCTGGAGGGCGACCCGGCCGGACGGCTGCGCCGCGCCCACCTGTCCGACGGCAGCCAGCTGGACGCGGACGTGGCGGTGGTGGCGCTCGGCGCGGTCCGCAACACCGGGTGGCTGGAGGGGACCGGGCTGGCGGCGGGCCCACGCGGGATCGCCTGCGACGCCGGCTGCCGGGCCTTCGACATCCACGGCATCGTCACCGACGACATCTTCGCCGCGGGCGACGTGGCCCGCACCCCCCACCCGCTGTTCGGCTACCAGTTCCTGTCACTGGAGCACTGGGGCAACGCCGTGGCACAGGCCGAGATCGCGGCGCACAACATGATCAGCCCCGGGACGGAGCGCCGCCCGCACCTGTGGACGCCCGCGTTCTGGTCCTCGCAGTTCGGCGTCACCGTCAAGTCGGTCGGAGTGCCCTCGATGGCCGACGAACTGGTCGTCACCCAGGGCTCGCTCGCCGAGCGCCGCTTCGTGGCCGCCTACGGCCACCAGGGCCGCATCATCGCCGCCGTCGGCTTCGACCAGGCGAAATGGATGGGTTTCTACCAGCGGCTGATCGAGCACGCGGCCCCCTTCCCGCCCTCCTTCCACGCCGTCGACCGACCGGGCGGGGGACAGCAGCCGGTACCGGCCCGGTTCCCCGACCCGGCACTGCCCAGCCACGGCCCCACCGTCACCCTCACCGGTCACTCGCCCAGCGAGCGGCGGGTCGTCTTCACACCCGCCCCGGCCTGACCGGCGGGCCGAGCCCCAAGGAACCCGCCCATGCCCTCCATCAGCCCGGTCCGGCAGATCCTCGACCAGAGCAACCGCGCCGACCCCTACCCCCTCTACGCCGAGCTCCGCCGCACCCCGGTGCTGCGCGACGAGAGCGGCGTCCACCTGGTGACCACCTACTGGGAGATCCGCGGGCTGCTCGAGGATCCGCGCATCAGCTCCGACGTGCGCAGCCGCGCCCCCGGAACGTCCAGCCCCCTGCGCGGCGCGGCCGAGGACGAGACCCTTCCGCCGGCCTTCATCGGGCTCGACCCTCCCGAGCACGACCGGCTGCGCCGGCTGGCCATGCGGCCCTTCGGCCCCCCGCACAGCCCCCGCCGCATCCACGACATGCGCGGCGAGCTGACCCGGACCGTCTCCGGCCTCATCGACGCCCTGGACGGCCGGCAGGAGTTCGACGTGGTCGACGACTTCGCCTACCCCTTCCCCGTCACGGTGATCTGCCGGCTGCTGGGCGTGCCCAAGGCGGACGAACCGCACTTCCGCGTCCTGGTCGACGCGGCACTCGCCGGCCTCAGACCGACCGAGGACCCGGCCGAGCAGCTCCGCACGGCCCAACGGGGCCGCCACGAACTCGGCCAGTACCTCTGGGGGCTGACCGAGGAGCACCGCCACCACCCCGGCGACGACATGCTCTCCGCCTGGGCCACCGACTCCGGACCGCACGGCAGCCTCTCGCCGATCGAACTGGTCAGCACCGCCGTCCTGTTGCTGATCGCCGGCCACGAGACCACCGTCAACCTGGTCACCAACGGCATGCTCACCCTGCTGCGCCACCCCGAGGAGCTGCGGCGGCTGCGGGACGCCCCCGAGACGGCGCCCGCCCTCGTGGAGGAACTGCTGCGCTACGAACCGCCCGTGCACATCCTGCCCCAGCGCAGTCCCCTGGAGGACATCGAGATCGCCGGCACCGTCCTCCCCAAGGGCGAGCCGGTCTGGCTGCTGCTCGCCTCGGGCAACCGGGACCCCAAGCGCTTCCCCGACCCCGACCGCTTCGACCCGACCCGCGAGGACACCCAGCACCTCGGCTTCGGGTACGGGATCCACCACTGCTTCGGAGCGCCGCTCGCCCGCCTGGAGGCGCACATCGCCCTGACCGAACTCGCCCGGCGGCTGCGCGATCCCCGGCTGGTGGCCGACCCGCCGCCGTACCGGCCCAGCCCGGTCCTGCGCGGTCCCCGCCATCTGGCCGTGGCCTTCGACGGCCTTGAGGCGCCGTAGCGCTTCCTGTCAGGTGGTCCGTCCGGGCCGCGCGCCGTCCGGTCGGCGCGGTGACTCGCGGTCAGTGCAGCGGCTTGGCCATCACGCACTCCCTGGTCGCGCCGTCGGGCAGCAGGTCGCCGGGCTCTTCCGTGACGGCGAACCCGTGGCGCAGGTAGAGGGCGAGGGCGGGGTCGTTGCCCGGGATCACGGCGAGCCTCAGCACCGTGCCGCCCGACCGCAGGGCCCAGGCCTCGATCGCCGTGAGCAGCCGGTCTCCGACGCCGCGGCCGCGCGCCCCGGGAGCGACCCAGACCGACCTCAGCTCCTTCCCGGTGCCGTCCCCGGGGACGCCGCGGGCCATTCCGACGGCCCGGCCGTCCAGCAGGGCGACGACGTGGTGGGCGCCGGGCGCCCGGAAGCCGGACCGCCAGCGCTCTTCGCCGCCGTCCTGCCAGTCCGCGAGCCGGGACTTGAACGCGTGCGGCGCCTCGGCGAGCGCGGCGAGGCGGACCTCCCGCCACAACGGCCAGTCGTCTGTCGTGAGAACGCGCAGAGTCAGCATGCGGGCGAGTCTGTCGCACCGCCCACGGGGCGGTCCACGGCATTTGCCCTGGCCGCGGCAGGGGCGGCAGCGGCTGCGCGTGGCCACGGGCGGAGGGGGGTGGACAAAGAGGGTGAACAAAGACCGCGTGGACGGCAGACTGGCCCCCATGGCTGCATCGGATCCCAAGGAAGACCTGCGCGTCTATCTTCAGGACGCCCGCGACGTCCTGCTGTGGAAGCTTGACGGTCTGTCCGAGTACGACGTTCGCCGCCCCATGACACCGACCGGCACCAATCTGCTGGGGCTGGTCAAGCACATGACCGGCGCGGAGGCGATGTACCTCGGCGAGGGCTTCGGGCGGCCGTTCGACGGGCCGCCGCTCTGGATCACCGGTGACGCCGAGCCGAACTCGGACCTGTGGGCGAGGCCCGACGAGACCCGTGAGCAGATCGTCGGACTGTACCGCCGGGTATGGGCCCACGCGGACGCGACGATCGAGTCGCTGCCCCTGGACGCGGTCGGCCGGGTGCCCTGGGGGCGGCGGAGTGAGGTGACGCTCCACCGCGCGCTGGTCCACCTGATCGCCGAGACCGACCGGCACGCCGGGCACGCCGACATCGTGCGGGAACTCGTCGACGGGGCCGTGGGGCAGCGGAGCGACAGCGGCAACATGGCACCCGGGGACGCCGTGTGGTGGGAGGACCACCGGAACCGCGTGGAGCGGGCGGCCAAGGAGGCCGACCACGGCGCGTAGTCGGGAGAGCGGGAGGCCGGGGGCGGTTCGCGGGCGGGTACGGCCCATCAGAGCTACCAGCCGCTGATCATATGATGTCCGCAGCCAGAGGCCGGTTCGGCCCGGCCCGGCGAGGGGGATCATGTTCGGCATCATCAGACCGTGCAGACACCGGCTTTCGGAGCGGCTGCAGACGTCCTGGATGGCGCATCTGTGCGGGCTCTGCCTCGCGCTGCGCGACGACCACGGCCAGTTGGCCCGGACCGCCACCAACTACGACGGCCTGATCATCTCGGTGCTGGTCGAGGCGCAGAGCGCGAAGGACGACGCCTCCTGGCGCCGCACCGCGGGGCCCTGCCCGCTGCGCGGGATGCGGACCGCGTCGGTCGCCAGGGGCGAGGGCGCCCGGCTGGCCGCCGCCGTCTCGCTGGCGCTCGCCTCGGTGAAGATCCGCGACCACGTCGAGGACCGGGACGGCGTGTTCGCCCGCCGTCCGGTCGCCGCCGGGGCCCGGGCGGTGACCAGGCGCTGGGACCGCAAGAGCGCGGGCAGTGCCTCGGCGGTCGGCTTCGACACCGCCGTGCTGCTCGACGCCGCCTCCCGCCAGGGCGGGCTGGAGCGGGAGCTGGCACCGGGCGGCTCCGTCCTGCTGGTCACCGAGCCCACCGAGAGCGCCACCTCGGCGGCGTTCGCGCACACCGCCGTACTGGCCGGCCGGCCCGGCAACGCCGCCCCGCTGGCCGAGGCCGGCCGGCTGTTCGGCCGGCTCGCCCATCTGCTGGACGCCGCCGAGGACCAGGCCGCCGACGCCGCGAGCGGCGCCTGGAACCCGCTCACCGCCACCGGCACCGACCGCGCCGAGGCCGAACGCCTCTGCCGCGACGCCGTCCACGGCATCCGGCTCGCCCTGCGCGAGGTGGAGCTGACCGACCGGGCGCTGGTGCACGTCCTGCTCGCGCACGAGACCGAGCGCGCGGTCGAGCGGGTCTTCGGCCCGGCCGCGCACGCCGTCTCCTGCCGCACCCGGACGGCCGCCGCCACCGACGGCACCACCGACACCGGCACCGCCGGCAACCCGTACCAGGCGCCGCCCCGGCAGGACCCGGACCAGGCACCGCCCGGCGAGCCGGGCGCACCGGTCCCCCCGTGGGTGCCGCAGGGACCGGGCTTCAGCCCGCCGGGCGCCCCGCCCCCGCACCCGCGCAACCTGCTGGCCGGCTGCGCGGTCTGGGCGCTGATGGCCTGCACCTGCCGGCTGATGTGCTGCGACCACGACGACCCGTTCTCGCGCGAGCGCAGGGAGGGCTGGTGCTCCCGGCACGACTGCGGCGACGGCTGCGACTGCTGCGGCAACGGGTGCGACTGCTGCGACGGGTGCTGCGGGGACGGCGGCTGCTGTGACGGGTGCGGCTGCGACGGCGGTTGCGACTGCGGCAGCTGCTGAACCGGCGCAGGCCGGGCCCGGACGCCCGGCAATGGCCCCCTGGGTGGAGGCGGGCTCATCCGGGCGGCGGGCCCGCCCGGCGTGGCGGCTCCGACCTGCGGCCGAGCGGGTTACGCCGCCCGCAGGACGCGCCGACGGCGGTCGCGGACCTAACGTGGCGTCATGTCGACAACCCCCCGGTGGCGGACGGCCGCGCTGCTCGCCGTGCCCATCGCCGTCCTGCTCTCGCTGGCCGGCCCGCAGGCCGCGCCGGCCGCCTCCCCGACCGCCTCCCCGGCCGCCGAACCGCCGTCCACCGCATCCTCGTTCGGCTCACCCGCCGACGCGACGGCCGGCGCACCGCAGGTGCCCGCGCCCACCACCCGCCGGCCGGTCGGCGCCACCTCGGTCCACCTGGTGGACACCGGCCGGCACGACCCCTGGCGGCCGGACGCGGCCACCCGCGAACTGATGGCCACCCTCTGGTACCCGGCACAGTCCGCGCGCGGCGAGCAACTCCCCTACATCTCCCCCGAGGTGTCCACGGCCCTGTACGGCACCCCGGACCTCAGCACCGTGGGCACGGGGGTGAAGGCCCGTACGGTGCCGGCGCCCGGACGGCACCCGCTGGTCGTGCTCTCCCCCGGCTACGGCTACAGCCGGACCTCCCTCACCGCCCTCGCCGAGGACCTCGCGGCCCGGGGCTACGCGGTGGCCGCGCTGGACCACACCTACGAGACCGTCGTGCAGTTCCCCGACGGACGGGTGGAGTCCTGCCTGATCTGCGACCGGGTGGACGAGCAGCGGGCGGCCGAGGTCACCCTCAGCCGGGCGAAGGACATCGGCTTCCTGATCGACCGGCTGACCGCGCCCGGGCCCGGGCTCGTCCGCGGGCTGCAGATCGACCGCTCCCGGATCGGCGCGGCCGGTCACTCCATCGGTGGCGCGAGCGCGATCGAGGCGATGCGCGAGGACGGGCGGATCCGCGCCGCCGCCAACCTGGACGGCGACGTCTTCGTCCCGCTCCCGGCCGACGGCCTCTCCCGCCCGGTGCTGCTGCTCGGCGCCCAGCGGCACGCCGGCGCGTCCCCGACGGCGAACTGGGACGAGACCTGGCAGCACCTGACCGGCTGGAAGCGCTGGCTGGACCTGCCGGAGGGCGGCCACCTGTCGTTCTGCGACGTGCACTGGCTGGTGGACTCCCTCGGCGTCCGCGACCAGGTACCGCCCGAGACCGCACAGGGGCAGTACGGCACCATCAAGGGCGACCGTGCGCTCGCCGCCACCCGGGCGTACCTCGGCGCGTTCTTCGACCGGCATCTGCTCAACCGTCCGGCCCGGCTGCTGGACGCGCCCTCGGCGGCGTATCCGGAGGTCCTGTTCGCCAAGTAGGCCGCGTCCTCGACGAGTTCGGGCCGAACCTCTGGACGCGCCGTGACCTGAGCATGTAAAACAGCTCTCCCGGCAGCTCTCCGCACAGCGCCCCCGCCCCCGCGCGCCGCGCGCACCCCTCGGCACGTCCTGCCGCGCGCGGCGCGCAGCCCCCTCGCAACGCGCCACCACGCCTCAGCACGCCCCACCGCTGCCGGAGTTCACCGCGTCCAGCCGCCGCGCCCGCTCGGCGGCGCACCTTGCCGTGCGCCGCCGCCGCGGCCTTCGCCGAGAACCCGAGGAGCACGATGCCGTTCAGCATCCGAACGACCGCCGGTGCCATAGCCGTTGCCGTCGCGGCGGTCACCTTCACCGCCACCGCCCTGCCCGGCACCGCCTTCGCCGCCCCCGAACCGGGCCCGGCCGCCTCCGCCGCCCCCTCCTCGGCCGCCGTCTCGGCCGCCGACGCGGCACTCGCCGCCAACGCCGCCCGGCTCGGCATCACCCCGGCGCAGAGCCGCACCGTCCGGGACGTCGTCGCCGACGCCGACGGCGGCCGGCACGTCCGCTACGACCGCACCTTCGCCGGACTGCCGGTGCTCGGCGGCGACCTGGTCGTCCACCTCGCCCCGGGCGGCGCCTTCACGGGAGCCGACCGGGCCGCCGGCGATCTCGCGGTGCCCACCACCACGCCCGCCGTCCCGGCCGCCACCGCGCGGGCCCAGGCCGTCCGGGCCCTCGGCCCCGCCACCCGAAACGCCGACGCCACGGCCGAGCTGGTGGTCGACGCCCTGCACGGCACGCCCCGGCTCGCCTGGCAGACCACCGCCGCCGGCCAGGACTACCTCGGCAACCCGGTCGCCCGCACGGTGCTGTCGGACGCGGCCACCGGCGGCACCATCGCCACCTGGGACGCGATCGAGACCGTCACCGGCGACGGCGCCTCGCTCTACAGCGGCACCGTCCCGCTGGAGGCCACCGCCGCCGGCGGCTCCTACCAGCTCAAGGACCCGACCCGGGGCGGCACCTACACCGGCGACGCGCAGAACAAGACCGACCTCTGCATCGGCAGCATCTGCATCAGCCGGGCGCCCGCCGTGCTCTTCACCGACGCCGACAACCACTGGGGCACCGGCACCACCGCCGACCGGGCCACCGCCGCCGTCGACGCCCAGTACGGCACCGACGTCACCTGGGACTACTACAAGAACGTGCACGGCCGCAACGGCATCGCCGGCGACGGCAAGGGCGCGTACAACCGCGTCCACTACGGCAGCGGCTACAACAACGCCTTCTGGCAGGACAGCTGCTTCTGCATGACGTACGGCGACGGCGACGGGACGACCTTCGGGCCGCTGGTCTCGCTGGACGTCGCCGGGCACGAGATGTCGCACGGCGTCACCTCGCGGACCGCCAAGCTCACCTACTCCGGCGAGTCCGGCGGGCTCAACGAGGCGACCTCCGACATCCTCGGCACCCTGGTCGAGTTCTACGCCGCCAACCCCGCCGACCCGGGTGACTACCTGATCGGTGAGCAGATCGTGCAGCCCGGCTTCGGCAAGGCCGCGCTGCGGTTCATGGACCAGCCGTCCAAGGACACCAAGTCGGCGGACTGCTGGAGCTCCGGCGTCGGCAACCTCGACGTGCACTACTCCTCGGGCGTCGCCAACCACTTCGCCTACCTGCTCGCCGAGGGCAGCGGCACCAAGGTGGTGGGCGGCGTCACCTACTCCAGCCCCACCTGC
Organism: Kitasatospora sp. NPDC088548; assembly: GCF_044753005.1. NCBI lineage: Bacteria > Bacillati > Actinomycetota > Actinomycetes > Kitasatosporales > Streptomycetaceae > Kitasatospora > Kitasatospora sp. NPDC088548. The sequence continues at coordinate 376,443 of NZ_JBIVMI010000003.1, read as the reverse complement.
GACGGTTCGACCGTGACCGGCATCGGCCGGGACAAGCTCGGCGCGGTCTGGTACCGGGCACTCACCGTCTACATGACGTCCGGCACCACGTACGCCGGCGCCCGGACGGCCACCCTCAAGGCGGCCACCGACCTCTACGGCGCGGGCAGCGCCGAGTACGCCGCGGTCGCCGCCGCCTGGTCGGCCGTCGCGGTCGGCTGACCCTCGCCGCCACCACCCGCCACCGGCCCGGGGCGCCCCCGCGTCTCGGGCCGGTGTGCGCCCCCGCCTGGTCCCGGCCCGCGCTGCCAGAGCGGCACCACCGCCACCGGACCACCGGCCGCCGACCGCCCGCGCTCACACATCCCGGCTCGCGACCGCCGCCGGCCCCGTCCGCCGGTCCGCCGCCAGCGAGTGCTCCAACCGCGCCAGCAGCGCCCGGAACCGCTCGGTGTCCTGCTCTGTCATCCGCCCGTCGGGCCGCACCCGCGCACCCGGCACCTCGGCCGTTCTCTCGTTCATGCCCCCGACGTTATGCCCCGGCGATCAACAGCCGATAAACACCCCCGCCGTCGGGCGGCCGGATCACGCCCGGCCGAGCACCCGGTCGACCGCTATCTCGATGACCACCCGGTCCGGGTTCACCCGCGGCTCCCGGTACCGCTCCGTGTAACGGCGCACGGCCTCGGCCACCTCCCCCGGTTCGTCCCGGACGACGGCCACGCCCTCCAGCGTCGACCAGCGCGCCCGGTCCACCTGGCAGACCGCCACCCGCATCCCCGCAGGGCCGGCCGCCAGCACGTTGCGCACCTTGCGGCTGGTCCGGCTGCTGATCACCCGCGCGACCGCCGTCTCCGGCTGGTACGTCACCCCCACCGGCACCACATGCGGCGAACCGTCCGGCCGCCGGGTGGTCAGCGTGGAGATGTGCCGCTCCCGCCAGAACGAGAGAAAGGCGTCGTCGAGCTCGCGCGGATCATGGGCCATGCCCGCGATCGTACGACGTCCGGCCCGGTGCGCGGGCACCGGGCCGGACGGCGACGCACCGCCTCGGCGCAGGTCCTGGCGACGCCGCACCGCCTCGGCGGCGAGCACGGCTCAGTGACCGCGGGCGATCCAGTCGGCGAGGGCCGGGGCCTCGGCACCGATGGTGGTCGGGTCACCGTGCCCGGTGCGGACCACCGTCTCCGGGGGGAGGGAGAGCAGGCGGTCGCGGATCGAGTCGATGATGGTCGGGAAGTGCGAGAACGACCGGCCGGTGGCGCCCGGGCCGCCCTGGAAGAGGGTGTCGCCGGTGAAGACCGTCCCGAGGTCCGGCGCGTACAGGCAGACCGCGCCCGGCGCGTGCCCGGGCGTGTGCAGCACGGTCAGCACGGTGCCGGCCACCTCGATCCGCCCGCCGTCGGCGAGTTCGGCGTCCGGCAGCCGCTCGGGGTGGGTGAGCTTCCAGAGCGGAAGGTCGTCGGGGTGCAGCAGGATCGGCGCGCCGGTCCGGGCGGCGAGCGCGGGGGCCGCGTCGATGTGGTCGTTGTGCGCGTGGGTGGAGACGATGGCCAGCAGCCGGCGCCCGCCCAGGGCCGCCTCGATCGCGTCGGCGTCATGGGCCGCGTCGATCACCACGGCCTCGGCGTCGTCACCGACGATCCAGACGTTGTTCTCCACCTCCCAGCTGCCGCCGTCGAGTTCGAAGGTGCCCGCGGTGACCAGCCGGTCGATGCGCGCGGTGGTCACAGGACCACCACCGAACGGAGCACGTCGCCCTGGTGCATGCGCTCGAACGCCTGCTCCACCTGGTCGAGGTCGATGGTCTCGGTGACGAACGCGCCGAGGTCCAGACGGCCCTGGAGGTAGAGGTCGATCAGCATCGGGAAGTCCCGCGAGGGCAGGCAGTCGCCGTACCAGGAGGACTTCAGCGCGCCGCCCCGGCCGAACACGTCCAGCAGCGGCAGCTCCAGCGCCATCTCCGGCGTCGGCACGCCGACCAGGACGACCGTACCGGCCAGGTCGCGGGCGTAGAACGCCTGCTTGTACGTCTCCGGACGGCCGACCGCCTCGACCACCACGTCCGCGCCGTGGCCGCCGGTCAGCTCGCGGATCGCCTCGACCGGGTCACTGGTACGGGAGTTGACGGTGTGGGTGGCACCGAGCCGCTGCGCGGTGGCCAGCTTGCGGTCGTCGATGTCCACCGCGATGATCTTCGACGCGCCGGCCAGGCGCGAGCCGAGCACGGCGGCGCCGCCGACCCCGCCGCAGCCGATCACCGCGACCGTGTCGCCGCGGCCGACGTTGCCGGTGTTGATCGCGGCGCCGATGCCCGCCATCACACCGCAGCCCAGCAGCCCGGCGACGGCCGGGTCGGCGGCCGGGTCGACCTTGGTACACTGCCCGGCCGCGACCAGGGTCTTCTCGGCGAAGGCACCGATCCCCAGGGCCGGGGAGAGCTCGGTGCCGTCCAGCAGGGTCATCTTCTGCTTGGCGTTGTGGGTGTTGAAGCAGTACTGCGCCCGGCCGCGCTTGCAGGCCCGGCACTGACCGCAGACCGCGCGCCAGTTGAGGACGACGAAGTCACCCGGCTCGACCTCGGTCACGCCCGCGCCGACCGACTCGACGATGCCCGCCGCCTCGTGGCCCAGCAGGAACGGGAACTCGTCGTTGATACCGCCCTCGCGGTAGTGCAGGTCGGTGTGGCAGACACCGCAGGCCTGAATCCGCACCACCGCCTCGCCCGGTCCCGGGTCGGGCACGACGATCGTCGTGACCTCCACGGGCGCGCCCTTGGCGCGCGCGATGACTGCCTTGACCTGCTGGGCCATCCGATTCCACCTCCGTCGGCCGGCGCGCCTCCGCACCGGCGTGACCTGCATCAATGACTTGCCCACGAAGCGTAGCGCCCGTCCGGCCGCGCCCCCGGCGTACGGGCCTGGTGATCCGGCTCACCGTGACCCGGTCGGCCCGGCCGGCCGCGTCGGCCGGGGCGCGCGCACGGCACCGAGCACCCGTCATCGTGCCCTGAACCGGCCGCCGATGGCTGGAAGTGCCGCTGACTGCGGACCGTCACCCACGTACGGTCGAAGCTGACCTGCCACACCCCGACCGAACCACCCCGGCCGAACCACCCCGACCCGCGCCGAACCGTCCCCGCCCGCGCACCTCCCCGGATCCACCCCCCGTCGGGCCGCCCCGTGCGGCCCACCGCCCTGGAGTCTGGAGTACGGATGTCCGCCGAGAACAGTGCGACCGGCACCGCCCAAGCGCCCCTGATCCCGCTGCACTGCCTGCGCCACCTGGAGCCGGGCCCGCCCCGCCTGGCCGCGCTGCCCACCGGCACCCCGGTCTGGCTGGTCAGCCGGCACACCGACGTCCGGCAGGTGCTCACCGACCCGCGTCTGGGCCGCGCCCCGCTGTACGCCGCCGACGCGCCGCCGCTGTCGCTCACCCCCAACATCCTGGACGACCCGCAGAGCATGCTGAACATCGACGGCACCGGGCACCAGCGGCTGCGCCGCACCGTGCAGCGGGCGTTCACCCCGCGCGCGATCGCGCGCTGGCGCCCCTGGGTGGCCTCGGTGGTCGAGTCCCTGCTGGACGAGCTGATCGACCAGGGCTCCCCCGCCGACATCGTCGCCGCCTACTCCCGCCCGCTGCCGATCGCCGTGATCAGCCGCCTGATGGGGCTGGACGGCCTCGACAGCAAGCGCCTCGCCCACTGGAGCGACCACGCGCTCTCCGCCACCGCCTTCTCCGCCGAGGCGATCCGGGCGGCCATGGACGACTTCGCCGCGTTCGGCACCGAGCTGATCGCCGAACGCCGCGCCGCCCCCGGCGACGACCTGGTCAGCAGTCTGCTCACGGCGGCCGACGAGAGCGGCGACATCGGCGAGGCGCAGTTGGTCTCGCTCGTCATCGGCCTGGTGGTGGCCGGGCACGAGACCACCATGACCACGCTCGGCAACGCCCTGGTCTACCTGCTCGGCGACGGCCGGGACGCCTGGCAGCGGCTCGCCGCGGACGAGCAGAGCGCGGCCGCGGCCACCGAGCAGTTGCTGCGCGCCGTCCCGCTCGGGGACGCCAAGATCCTCCCCGGGCTGCTGCGGCGCACCGTGGAGGACGTCGAGATCGGCGGGGTGGTCATCCCGGCGGGCAGCGTGGTGGCCGCCGACACCGGGGCCGCCAACAAGGACCCCGGGGTGTTCACCGGGGACCTGCTGACCGAGCTCTTCTCCCCGCTCGCCGCGCCGATGTACACCTTCGGGGCCGGCCCCCACCACTGTCTGGGCGCCTGGCTGGCCCGGATGGAACTGGAGCTCGCCCTGCACCGGCTGGCCCGCCGGCTGCCCGCGCTGCGGCTCGCCGGGGCGACGGACATCGACTGGCGGCGCGGCCTGCTGACGCGCAGCCCGAACTCCCTCCAGGTCGCCTGGTGACCGCCGACGCGGCGGACGCCGACGCCGTGGTGGTCCGGGTGGACCGGGACCGCTGTATCGGCTCCGGGATGTGCGCGCTCACCGCACCCGGCTCGCTGGCGCTCGGCGCCGACGGGCTGGCCCGCCCGGTGCGCGGATCCGTCGACGGCGCGGGCGGCGGCGGTGACGGCAGCGGCGGCAACGGCGAGCGGCTGACGGAGGCGCTGGCCGAGGCCGTGGACTTCTGCCCGGTCGAGGCGATCGCCCTCTACTCCGCCCGCCACGGCCACCGGCTCGCCCCGGCCGAGTGACGCCCGCGCCGGTGCCCCGCCCTCCCCGGGAGGGCGGGGCGCCGGTGACGGTCCGCCCGTCCCGGACGGGCGGTCAGGCCGGGACCTGCCCCGGCTCGCCCGCCCAGGCCAGCGCCTTGCGGATCTCGCTCGCCGGATCGCCCTCGTGGTACGGGCGCTCGCTGGTCTCGACGTGGTCCAGGAACTCCTGGTACCGCACCGCGTACGAGAGGTGGTAGAGCGGCTCGACCAGTTCCAGGGCGCGCTCCGGGTCCGAGCCGGGGGCATGCTCCCGCCAGGCGCGCGCCCAGACACCGGCGATCTGCGCCCAGCGCTCGGCGGAGACGTACTGACGCGGGCGCAGCCCGTCCAGCGCCGGGTGGCCGAGGCAGGAGTCCGCGTAGTCGACGATCACCGTGTGCGTGCCGTCGGAGCGCCAGTTGCCGGGGTGGAAGTCGCCGTGCACCAGCGTCTCGGGGAGTCCGCAGGCGGCCAGTTCACCGACCAGTGCGGGCAGTCGCGCGGCGAGGGCGCGGGCGGCGGCGAGTTCACCGGCCGTCAGATCGGAGCGGGCCGGGCCGGTGCCGGCCTCCAGCCGGTCGAGCAGGGAGTCGACCTGGCCGAGGAGGGTGCGCGGGGTGCGGTCGCGCAGACCGGCGGCGGCCGCCCGGCCGTCCGCCGCGAGCGCCGCCTGGGCGGCGACCAGCCGGGGCAGCACGTCCGCGACGGTCTCGGCGGACGGGCCCCAGCAGTCCTCCCCGGGCACATGGTCGAGCAGCAGCAGCCCGCGCTCCGGGTCGGCGCCGAGCACCGGTGGCACCAGGGTCGCGTCGAAGCCGCCGAGCAGGGCGATGACCTCGCCCTCGCGCGCGTTGAACACCGGGTTGATCGCCTTCAGCCAGGCGTCGCCGCCGGTCGTGGTCGAGTAGCGGAACAGGCCGGACAGGTTCCACGTCCTGAGCTGCCGGGCCCGGCCGGCCACGGGACGACCCGTCTGCCCCAGCGTCCGCTCCGCCCAGTCCAGGACGTCGCGCAGCCCGGCGGGCGTGGCCCAGCCGGCCCGCCGCTCGGCCGGGCCGAGCAAGGCGGCCAGGTCGGCGCCCGGCTCACGCGGGGCCGGCGCGGCGGGCCGCTCCAACGCCTCGGCGTGGTAGACCACATGCCCGCCGCTACCGCCCTCGCCGCTCGCCACCTCGGCCAGCCGGACCACCGCCACCGGCACTCCGGCCACGGCCGAGACCCGTTCGACCACCGGCCCGACGGCCGACCACCACCCTCCGTCCACCTCGAACGGGCCCACCGGCCCGAAGTAGTCGTCCCCGTGGGTGAGGTGGACGCTGACCGTCCGACCGTTCGCTCGTTCCATCCGGGCAGGTTCCCTCATCCGGCCCGCCCTCGCGACCGAATTTCGGCCCGCCGGTACGGCGTAGGCGCTGGGCCCGTCCGGGGCCGGCCGCCCGGCCCGCCGGTGCCGGTGCCTCCGTCCCGTCGGCCCCGGTGGCACGGCTACGGGATCGCCACGGCGGCCCCCGAGACCCGCACCCGGGCGTCACCCTCGCGGAGTTCGACGTGCAGCAGGCCCGGGCGGCCGAGATCGTCGCCCTGGTGCAGCGTCAGTGTGGCCGGCACCGTCACCGCGCCCAGTTCGCGCAGGTAGGCGCCGAAGGCGGCGGCGGCGGCACCGGTGGCGGGATCCTCCACGACGCCGCCGACCGGGAACGGGTCGCGGACGTGGAAGACGTCCTCGCTCTCGCGCCAGACCAGTTGGAGGGTGACCAGATCGCGGGCCGTCATATAGGCGGCGAGGCCGTCGAAGTCGTACGCCAGCCGGGCGAGCCGGTCACGGGTGGCCGCGGCGAGCACCAGGTGGCGGGCGCCGCCGTAGGCGATCCGGGGCGGCAGCGCGGCGTCCAGGTCCTCGGGCGACCAGCCGAGCAGGGCGAGCGCCTCGGCGACGTCCGCCTCGCCGGCCTCCTCGACGTGCGGCTCGACGCTGGTGAGGGTGGCGCGCAGCACGCCGTCCGCGTCCTTGTCCACCTCGATCGGCACCTCGCCGGCCGGGGTGGCGAAGACGTAGTGGCCGGGACCGGTCCGCTCGGCGAGCGCGACGGCGGAGGCGACGGTGGCGTGACCGCAGAACGGCACCTCCAGCAGCGGGCTGAAGTACCGCACGGTGTAGGTGCCTTCGGCCCGGCCGGGTATCAGGAACGCCGTCTCCGAGTAGCCCACCTCGGCGGCGATGGCGAGCATCCGCTCGGTGGAGAGGCCGGAGGCGTCCAGCACGACGCCGGCCGGGTTCCCGCCGTCCGGGCGGGTGGTGAAGGCGGCGTAGCGAAGGATCTCGCCGCCGGGGGGCACGGGCACGGTGTCACTGGTCATGACCGCTCGAACGCCGTCCGTCCGACGGCTGTTCCCGTTCGTCGGCCGCAACTGGTGTCACTCGGATCGCCACGCGCCCCCTCCGCCCCGCCCACGCCCCCTCAGCCCAGGCCCTCTCAGCGCAGCACGGCCCGGGTGGCCGCGCGCCGGCCCCCGCGGTGCTGACGGCGCTGCTGACCACCCGGCGGCGGCCCCGGTCCGGTGGGTCCCTCCCGGCGCCGACGAGCCCGGCCCCGTACCCGGCCGGCCGCACCACGCCCGTCCCCCGCCCGGCCCAGTCCGGCGTGCGGGCGGGCACGTCGGAGCCGATGCTGGGCGGCGACGCGCGCCCGGCGTACGGCGGCCGGGCCGGCCCGAGGAAGGACACCCCATGAGCTCCCTCGACTTCGAGGTCATCGACAGCCCCGACAGCTCACTGAACAAGACCTCCGTGCTGGTGACCGGTCCGAACGACGCCCTGCTGGTGGACGCCGGGTTCACCCGCTCCGACGGGCGGCGGCTGGCCGAGCGGATCCGCGCCACCGGCAAGCGGCTGACCACGGTGTTCGTCAGCCACGGCGACCCGGACTTCTACTTCGGCGCCGAGGAGGTCCAGGCCGCCTTCCCGCAGGCCCGGTTCCTGGCCACCGCGGCCACCGTCGAGCACATCCAGGAGTCCTACGAGGACAAGCTGAAGGCCTGGGCCCGTCTCGGGCCGGAGCTGCCGACCCGGCTGGTGCGGCCCGAGGTGCTGCACAACGACGAGCTCGTCTTCGAGGGCCACCGGTTCGAGCTGCGCGGCGCCGACTTCCACCTGCCGGAACGGCACTACCTCTGGCTCCACCACCACCACGCGATCCTCGGCGGGGTGCTGCTCTTCGAGGGACTGCACGTCTGGACGGCCGACACCCCGACCCCGGAACAGCGGGCCGCCTGGATCGACCTGCTGGACGGGATGGAGGCGCTGGAGCCGACGTTCGTGGCGGCCGGCCACCGGACCGCCGGCGCACCCACCGACACCACCGCGATCCGACACACCCGGGACTACCTGCGGGCGTTCGAGACGGAGATCGGCCGCACCACCGACGCGGCCGCCGCCAAGGAGGCGCTGGAGCGCCGCTTCCCGGATCTGGGCCTGAAGCTGGCGGTCGACCTCGGGACGAAGGTCGCCAAGGGCGAAATGGCCTGGGGCTGAGCCGCGATGATCGAGATTCCGAAGGCCGCGGCCTCGTTCGCCGAGTCCGACGCCCCCGCCGACGTGGTGCGCCGCCAGTACCTGGCCTCGGCCCGCGGGGACCTGGCCGCACTGCGGGCCACCCTGGCCGACGACGTGGAGTGGACCGAGATGGCGGGCTTCCCGCTGGCCGGCACCTACCGCACGCCGAAGGGCGTCACCAGCAATGTGATGGAGCGCCTGGCCGCCGAGTGGGACAGCTGGACGGCGCACGACGACCGCTATGTGGTGGACGGCGAGAACGTGGTCGTGCTGGCCCGCTACACCGCCGTCAACAAGGCCACCGGCCGCCCCCTGGCGGTGCGGGTGGCGCACCACTTCACGGTGCGCGGCGGCCGGATCGTCCGGTTCGAGCAGTTCGTCGACACCGCCCTGGTCAGGGCCGCGATGACGGCCTGACCCGCGCAGAACCACCTAGCGCCCGCTCTAAACCCGCTCGAACCCTGCTTCACCCGTTCGGGGGAGCCTGTCGCGGCGCGCCCGGCGCGGCCTCGACAGGCCCGCAGGACGGCGGCAGGCTGTCGGTGATTCCGGCCGGAGAGCGAGGAGTTCAGCATGAGCACGAACACGGCGGGGACGGCCGACGGCGGCGGGCGCGAGCGCCCGTACGTGATCGTCGGGGCCTCCCTCGGCGGCGCGAAGGCCGCGCAGGCACTGCGCGAGGCCGGGTACGGGGGCGGCATCGTCCTGATCGGCGACGAGCACGAGCGGCCGTACGAGCGGCCACCGCTCTCCAAGGGATACCTGCTCGGCAAGACCCCGCGGGAGAAGATCTACGTCCACCCGCCGCAGTGGTACGCCGAGCACGACATCACCCTGCGGCTGGGCACCGCGGTCGCCTCGATCGACCCGGCCGCGCACACCGTCACGCTCACCGACAACGGCGAGATCGGCTACGACAAGCTGCTGCTGACCACCGGCTCGGTGCCGCGCCGGCTGCCGGTGCCCGGCGCGGACCTGGACGGGGTGCTGTACCTGCGCCGGGTCGAGGACAGCGACCGGATCAGGGCGGTGCTGAGGCCCGGCGCCCGGGTGGCCGTGATCGGGGCCGGCTGGATCGGCCTGGAGACGGCGGCGGCGGCGCGGGCCGCGGGCGCCGAGGTCACCGTGCTGGAGGCGGCCGAGCTGCCGCTGCTGCGGGTGCTGGGCCGCGAGGTCGCCCAGGTCTTCGCCGACCTGCACCGCGACCACGGCGTGGAGCTGCGGTTCGGCGCCGGCGTCCAGGAGCTGACCGGCGCGGGCGGCGCGGTCACCGGCGTACGGCTCGCGGACGGCGCGACGGTGGCCGCGGACGCGGTGATCGTCGGCATCGGCATCACCCCGGACACCGCGCTCGCCGAGGCCGCCGGGCTGGAGATCGACAACGGCGTCCGGACCGACGAACGGCTGCGCACCTCCGACCCGGACATCTACGCGGCGGGCGACGTCGCCAACGCCTTCCACCCGCTGTTCGGCCGGCACATCCGGGTCGAGCACTGGGCCAACGCGCTGAACCAGCCGCAGACCGCGGCCCGCGCGATGCTCGGGCAGGACGAGGTGTACGACCGGGTGCCGTATTTCTTCTCGGACCAGTACGACGCAGGCCTGGAGTACGTCGGCTACGTCGAGCCCGGCGGGTACGACCGGGTGGTCTTCCGCGGCGACCCGGCCACCCGCGAGTTCATCGCCTTCTGGGTCGCCGAGGGCAGGGTCCTGGCGGGCATGAACGTCAACGTCTGGGACGTCACCGACCCGATCCGCGAACTGGTCCGGTCCGGCCGGGCGGTGGACCTCAAGGCCCTGGCCGACCCGGCCGTCCCGCTGACGGACCTCTGACGGACCTCTGACGGGCCGCTGACGGACCGCCGAGGCGCGCGGCGGGCCGACGGGCGCCCTGCCGCGCGCTCAGAGCCGCCGCAGGGCGCCGTCGGCACGCAGGTCGGCGAGCGCCGGGTAGCCGTCCACCGCCATCAGCAGGTCCGCCTCGGCGAGCAGCGAGCGCAGGACGTGCACCACACCGTCCTCGCCGCCCAGGGCCAGCCCGTACGCGTACGGGCGGCCGACGCCGACCGCGGTGGCGCCGAGGGCGAGCGCCTTGACCACGTCCGCGCCGGTCCGCACCCCGGAGTCGAACAGCACGGGCAGGCCGTCGGCGGCCTCGACCACGCCGGGCAGCGCGTCCAGCGCCGGCAGGCCGCCGTCGGCCTGCCGGCCGCCGTGGTTGGAGCAGTAGACCGCGTCCACGCCGCCGTCCCTGGCGCGGCGGACGTCCTCGGGGTGGCAGATGCCCTTGAGGACCAGCGGCAGATCGGTGAGCGAGCGCAGCCAGGGGAGGTCGTCCCAGGTGAGCGGGTTGCCGAAGACACCGGCCCACTCCAGCACGGCGGCCCTCGGGTCCTCCTCCGGGGTCTTGGCGAGGCGGGCCCGGAACACCGGGTCGCTGGTGTAGTTGGCCAGCGCGTGACCGCGCAGCTGGGGGAAGTTGCCGGTGGCGAGGTCGCGCGGCCGCCAGCCGGTGAGCCAGGTGTCCAGGGTGATCACGATGCCCCGGAAGCCGGCCCCCTCGGCGCGGCGCACCAGGCTCTCGGCCAGTGCCCGGTCGGTGGGCGTGTAGAGCTGGAACAGACCGGGGGTGTCGCCCAGCCGGTCGGCGACCTGTTCCATCGGGTCGACCGACAGGGTGGAGGCGACCATCGGCACCCCGGTCCGGGCGGCGGCCCGGGCGGCGGCGAGGTCGCCGTGGCCGTCCTGGGCGCAGAGGCCGATCACCCCGATCGGGGCCAGGAACAGCGGCGAGGGCAGCCGCAGGCCGAACAGGTCCACGGTGAGGTCGCGCTGCCGGGCGCCGACCATCATCCGGGGCACCAGGCCCCAGCCCTCGAAGGCGCTCACGTTGGCCCGCTGGGTCCGCTCGTCACCGGCGCCGCCCGCGACGTACGACCAGACCGAGGGCGACAGTGCGGCCCGGGCCCGCGTTTCGAGGTCCGCGAAGGTCATCGGCAGGGTCGGCTGGACGCCGAACAGCCCGTCGAAGTAGATCTCGTTCTGGTAGTCGCCGAACTGCTGCCCTGCCATCGCCGGTCGCCGTCCTTCCGTGGGCCGCCGGGCCCGGGCCCGTCCCGGGCGGCGGCAGCCCCCACCCTGCCAAACCCGCGGCCCGGCGGGGAGGAGGAGGACCGGTGCGGGACCGCCCGGTGCGGCGCGTTCAGTGCGTGACCAGCGCGCCGTGCCGCATCCCCGGCCCGGCTGGACGGCGGATCGGACGGCGGGTCAGACGGCGAGCAGGGTCCAGGGTTCGGGGCGGGCCAGGGCGAGGCGGGGTTTGCGGGCGGCCCAGTGGCGGACGGAGGCCGCCATGACGGCGGCCGGGTCGTGCACCGTCCGGGTGGGTTCGAAGGGCTCGCTCATGCTGGTGTAGCTCTGGAACATGGCGAGCAGCTTGACCGCCTGGCTCTGGAACGGCGAGAGGTACTGGTCCGCGAGCGGCAGGAAGAAGCGGTTCCAGCTGTCGCCGGACACCAGGGGCGGCCGTTCGATGGGGGCCACGCCGTGGGCGGCGCGCCATTCGTTGAGGGTGCCGCAGATGACGTCGAGCAGGGAGTCGAGGGTCAGGCTGCCGCGGCCGGCCGCCAGCACCTCGGTGCGCGGGACGTCCGGGGGCGCGCCGAGCGCGGCCTCGGCGACGAGGGCGGCGACCTCGTCCACCGGGCTGATCTCGGCATAGCCGGCCGGGTCGCCCACGACCACGGCGGCCAGGCCCGAGACGAGCGCCTGTAGCACGGTGTAGGGGCCGGAGAAGCGGGCGATCTCGCCGCTGTCGCGGCGGCCGACGATCAGCGGCGGGCGGACCAGCGTCAGCGGGCCGTCGTGCTCCGCGCGGACGACCTCCTCGCAGACCGCCTTGGACCACTCGTAGCCGTTGCGGTACCCCTCGAACTCGGCGCCCCGCAGGTCCTCGGGGTTGCGGACGCCGCCGACGTAGGCGGTGGAGAGGTGGACGAGGTGGGTGTCCCGGTCGGCGAGGGCCAGGACGGCCCGCAGCGGGTCGATGTTGGCGGCGGTCGCCTCCGCCCGGCTGAGGGTCCAGCGGGTGGAGGCCGCCGAGTGCACGATCACGTCCCAGTGCCCGGCGAGGACGGCGGGCGCGGGCTCGGCGCCGATCCGCCAGCAGAGCACGGAGTCGTCGGCGGCCCGCCGGGCGACCCGGGTGACGGTGTGCCGGGCGGGGCCGTCGGCGGCGCGCAGCCGTTCGACGACCTCGGCGCCGACCACACCGGTCGCTCCGGTGACCAGGATTCGCATGGCTTCCTTTCTGTCGGGGTGCGGCTGTTCTGTCGCGCTGCGGGCGGAGCCTGGTCAGCCGGCCGGGACGAGAACCAGGCAGGCGTTCTGGCCGCCGAATCCGAAGGAGTTGGAGAGGACGGGGGCGGGCCGGACGGAGCGCGGCGCGCCGCGGACCAGGTCCACCAGGTCGGCCTCCGCGCTGGAGCGGAGGTTGGCGATCGGCGGGACCACCCCCCGGGCGGCGCAGAGCAGGCCCAGCACGGCCTCCAGGGCTCCCGAGCCGCCGATCAGATGGCCGGTGACGCCCTTGGAGGCGGTGAGCGGCGGCGGCTGCCCGGCGAAGCAGCGGTCGACCGCCCGGGCCTCGGCACGGTCGTTGAGGAGCGTCGAGGTGCCGTGGGCGTTGATGTGGCCGATGTCGGCGGTGGACAGCCCCGCGTCGGCGATGGCCTGCCGCATGCACCGGGCGGCGGTCCCCCCGTCCTCCTGCGGGGCCACGATGTGGGAGGCGTCGCAGGTGTCGGCGTAACCGGCGACCTCGCCGTAGATCCGCGCGCCCCGGGCGAGGGCGGCGTCCCAGCGTTCGAGGACGAGCACGGCCGCGCCCTCGCCCATGACGAAGCCGTCCCGGTCGGTGTCGAACGGACGGCTGGCCAGCTCGGGTTCGGTGTTCCTGGTGGACATCGCCCGCATCCGCGCGAACGCCCCCACGACGACGGTGGTGACGGCCGAGTCGACGCCCCCGGCCAGCGCCACGTCGAGCTCCCCGTACCTGACCTTCCGGGCGGCCTCGCCGACGGCGGTGGTACCGCTGGCACAGGCGCTGGAGTACGTGGTGCAGGGGCCCTGGAAGCCGTACCGCATGGCCAGTCGGCAGGCCGGCGAGTTGGCCATGGTGCGGGGCACGGTGTGCACCGGCATGTCCCTGGGCCGGTCGCCGTGGCTCAGGGTGACGGCCTCCATGCTCGGCAGGCCGCCGATGCCGGTGCCGATCTGCACCCCCACCCGGTCCGGCGGCAGTCCGGCCGGCAGGGTGGCGTCGGCCACGGCGTCGGCGGCCGCGCAGAGCAGCAGTTGGGTGGTGCGGTCGATCTGACGCGACTCACGGCGGGTGAGGTAGGCGTCGAGGTCGAACGGCGGTACCAGACAGGCGAACTGGACCGGGTGGTCCTGCTCGGCCAGCCACCCGGCGACGGTGGCGGCGGTGCGGTCGGCCTTCAGTACGGTGGTGAACGCCTCCTCCGGGTCGTTGCCCGCCGGTGACTTCACGCCGATGCCGGTGACGGCGACGCGGTGTCCGCCCGAACGGTGACGGCCGGTCATGCGGGCTCCGCCGTGCGGATCCGGAGCAGGTCGATGGCCTGGCCCACGTTCTGCGCGGCGGTCAGGTCCGCCACCTCGATCCGCAGTTTCAGGGCCCGTTCCAGCCGGGCTCCGATCTCCATCAGTTCCAGGCTGTCGATGCCGTAGTCGGCCAGCAGGCTGGTCCGCTCGTGCACCTCCTCCACCTCGGTGCCGAGCACATCCGAGATGGTGGTCCTGACCAGCAGGGCCAGGTCCTCGCGTGTGGGCATGTCCGTCGTTCCTTTCCGATACGGGGCGGTGCGGGTCGGTGCGGCCGGGCGGGTCCCGTCCGGTCGGGTCCGGTCGGGTCGGGTCCGTGGTGTCAACCCGCCGCGGTCGCGGCGATCGCGGCGTCGAGGATCCCGGTCGCCTCCGCGATCTCCGCTCCGGTGCCGACCAGTGGGGGCAGCAGGCGCACGGTGGTCGGCCGGCCCAGGCAGGGCGAGACCAGCAGCCCGGCACCGGCCAGCTCGACCACGACCGCGCCGGCCGCCCGGGGCGTGGCGAAGTCGATCCCCCGGAGCAGGCCCCGGCCGCGCACCTCGGTCACCACACCCGGGTAGCGCTGCCCGAGACCGTCCAGCGCGAGGTCCAGAAGACGGGACAACTCGGCCCCGTGGCCGGCCAGTTCCTCGATCGCGGCGAGGGCCGCCGGCAGCGCCGCGCAGCTCAGCGGATGGCCGCCGAACGTGGCGGAGTGCAGGAACGGGTCGGCGGCCAGCGGGGCGTACATCCGCTCGGAGCAGAGCAGCGCGGACAGCGGCACCACCCCGCCGCCCAGCGGCTTTCCGAGCAGCACCGCGTCGACGGGGAGGCCGTCGGCGAGGGCGACCGACCGCTCGCCGCACCGGCGCAGCCCGCACTGGATCTCGTCCGCGATGGCGAACGCGCCGTGCCGGTGGGCGTCCTCGCACCACTGGCGCAACACCTCGGCCGACAGCGGGACGGCACCGTTCTCGCCCTGGACGGGCTCGAAGACGACGGCGGCCACATCGCCGGCGGAGGCCTCGCGGAGCACCGCGTCCGGGTCCTCCGGGTCCAGATGGACGACGTCCACCGCACAGCCGCGCAGGCCCACCCGGTAGAGCGGGCTGTGGGTCAGCGCGAGCGCGCCGAGCGACTTGCCGTGGAAGCCGCCGCGCACCGCCAGGACCCGGGCCCGGCCGGTGGCGAGCCGGGCCAGCTTGACCGCGACCTCCACCACGTCGGCACCGTTGAGGCCGAAGTAGACCTTCGGCAGCGCGTCGCCCAGGTAGCCGGCGAGGCAGGCCGCCGCCCCGGCCGCGACCGGGTTGGCCAGGCTGCGGGTGGAGGTCGGCATGGTGTCGAGCTGCCGCCGGACGGCGGCCACCACCGCCGGGTGGCGGTGGCCGAGCAGGGTGACGGCGTACGAGCCGAAGTCCAGCGCCGAGCGGCCGTCGGAGAGCGTCACCCGGCACCCGCCGGCGGACTCCTCGACGGCTCCGCGCCCGGCGAAGCTGCCGGTCAGGGCGAGCTTCGGGGAGAGGTGGCGGCGCAACTGGTCGAACACCCCGGTGGCGGTGGCCGGGGCGGTGGAGGCGGCGGTGGCCGGCCCGGCCGCAGGCGCGGCGGTCACGGCGCGACCGCCGGGTCGAGCGGGCGGTGGGTGCCGGCGGCGGGCGCGGCCCCCAGCAGCCGCTGTTCGAGGGCGGCCAGTATCTGGGCGGCGTTCTCCCTGAGGGCGTCCGCGGCCACCGGGTTGAGCATCGCGGCGAGCAGCGGGATGCCGATGTCGAAGTCGACGTGCAGGGAGACGGTGCTGCCGCCGCCCGGTGCCGGGCGGACGGCCCAGTGGCCGGCGAAGTGTCCGAGGTCACCGCTCACCTGGTGGAAGGAGAAGCGGCGGGCCTCGGGGTCGATCACCTCGGCCTCGGTCCAGTGCAGGACCGATCCCTTGAGGCGGACCGACCACGCGGTCGTCCGGTGCCGGTCGTCGGTCCGGTCGGTGACCACCACCGAGTCGACGCTCTCCATGCAGTCCGGGTAGCTCTCCACGTCGACCACCGCCGCCCAGGCGGTGTCGGGCGGAACCTCGATGGGCAGATCCACTTCCACGCGTGGCATGGCTTCACCTTTCTCCGTCGGGGGCGGCCGGCACGCCGACCGGTGGGCCGGCCGCCGGACCGGCCGCCGGAGCGAGCGGGCCCGGACCGGCCGGGGCGTTCGGGCCCAGGGCCTCGGCCACCGAGGCGGCCAGGGCGGGCGGGAGCAGCCGCCGCAGCACGGCGCGGGGCAGCGGCCGGACGTGGGTCATCGCGTGCCGCTGTTCGACCAGGTCGCAGCCGAGTTCGAGTTTCGGCTCGTACGCCGTCTGGGCGAAGCGGATGTGGCGGCAGCCCGCCTCGATCGCGAGCCGGATCGCCGCGTAGTGCACGTTGTGGTAGAGCCGGGCCTCGTGGGCGAGGCGGTAGTCGAGACCGATCCTGGCGCCGACGGCTCCCGACCCGGCGAAGAGGCAGAGCAGGAACGCGACCAGCCGGTCCCCCTCGAAGCAGGCGACCAGCCGGCGGTCCGGGTCGGTGCCGGCGTGCACGGCGGCCAGGAAGGAGCCGTCGAGGACGTCGAGGGTCTGGTCGGCGCGCGCCATCACCTGCCGGTAGAGGGCGAGCACCTGGGGCAGCAGGTGCCCGAAGTCGTCGAGGACCTCGATCCGCAGGTCCGGCCGGGCCTGGAACTTGCGGATCTTGCTGCGGGCGTTGCGCCGCGGCTTGGCCGGCAGCGCGGCGACGTAGTCGTCGAACGAGCCGTACCCGAGGCGGAGTTCGGTGTCGGGCAGGCCCGGGGCGAAGAAGAAACCGGACTCCTCCAGGGCCGGGCGCAGCCGGTCCAGCTCGGCCGGGGCGAAGTCCTTGAAGAGGACGGTGCCCAGCCGCTCCCGCCGGGCGAAGTCGAGCACCGCGCGCACCAGCAGCCGGCCGGCCTCCTCGTCCAGCGGGCCCGGGGCCAGGACGTGCCCCTGGCCCAGCAGGTTGCCGCAGAACAGCATCGGCACCCGCAGCAGCCGCGGCGCCACCCGGCGGACGGGCGCCAGCAGCCGGCGCTCGCGCGGGCCGACCACGTGGTCCAGCCGGAGCTCCCGGAACAGGGAGAGCGGCAGCACCGCGACCACCTGGCCGGCGCGGCGCACCACCAGGCAGGCATAGCCGTCGGGCCCGACGGAGGAGTGCGCCAGCGCGGTGAAGACGCCGCGGGCCCACATCGGGTCGTCGCCGGGGGCGAGTTCCGCCCACAGTTCGCGGGGCAGCGCGTCGACGCCGGGAAGGATCTCGACGCGGTAGCCGGGGTGGCGGGCGGCGGCCGGGTCCATCGAGGTCACCTGCTCACGGGTCGGAGGGACGGGTCGGGGTGGCGGGTCGGGGCACGGGGCGCGGATCACGGATCCGGGCCGGGAGGCGCGGGCCGGCGCCGGGGACGGACGTCAGCCGATCCGCAGCGGGCGGCCGTCCAGGAAGTCGCGCAGCGGGCGGGCCATCCGGTTCCGGGACGGCGGGTGGAAGGTCAGGCCGACGGCCGCCGACGCCAGGTAGGAGCCGTCGGGCGAGCCGATGAACGCCATGCCGCCCAGCGCCGCCAGGCAGGTCCTGGTGGTGCGGGCGATGGCGTCCTGGGCCGCGTACCTGGCGGTCAGCGCCCGGACGAGCAGGGCGTCGCCCCACTCCTCGTCCTCCATCGCGCGGGCGACCGCCTCGACCGCGAGCATCGCGGCCTCGACCCCCACCAGGTACGGGGTCGGGTCCTCCTCGGCGCCGCCCGGCCGGTTCAGGACCCGTTCCACCAGGGCGCTGGCCACCCCGAGATAACCCGCCGTCAGCAGCAGCTCGAACCAGAGGAACCCGGCCACGTTCAGCGAGTCCGGGACGGCGTCGGCGGTGACGTCGGTGAGCACCACCATCTGCGGGTCGAGTTCCACCTCGGTGAGCACCACCTGGTCGCTTTCGGCGCCGGCCAGGACCGGGGTCCGCCAGAAGGGCCGTACCTCGATCCCCGGGGTGTCGGCCGGGACGAGCGCGACGGCGAGCCGGTCGACGCCGTCCTCGTCGGCCATGGTGACGGAGGCCGTCAGCAGGTCCATCGAGCGCGAGAGGCTGCAGGGCATCTTGCTGCCGTTCAGCACGATGCGGTCGCCGCGCCGTTCGGCGGTGATGTGCGGCCGGAGGATGTTCTGGCCGGTGTTGCCCTCGGCGAAGCCCGAGGCCAGCAGCAGCCGGTCGGTCGCGACCGCCTCCAGCAGCTGGCCCTCCAGCCCGCTGCCGTACTTGGCGGCCTCGACCAGGCCGGCGACCGAGAAGTGGTGCATGGTGGTGGCCACCGCCAGCGAGGGGCAGCGGGCGCCGACGGCCCGCTGCACCCGGACGGCCTGCAACGCGGTCGCGCCCGAGCCGGCGTTCTGGGCCGGTACCAGCAGCCCGGGGCCACCGGCCTCCCGGAACGCCCGGATCGCCGGGCTGGGCGCGCTCTCCAGCTCCGCCAGCGGGTGTCGGGCGAGCGCCGCGTCGAGTCCGGGCAGGAAGGTCTCGAGCGTCGCGCGTTCGAGGTGCAGGAAGTTCACGGGAGGCCCTTCGGGGGACGGCTGTGCGGGAGTGCGGGCGGGCGGCGGCCGGCCGCCGGGCCGCTAACCGGTGGCGGCCAGGGGGAGGTCGTCGAACGAGCGGAGGCTGACGGCGGCCCGCCGCACCGGTGGGCCGGCGATCGCGAGATCCGGGAATCTGTCCAGGAGTTGACCGAGCAGGGCGGCGCCCTCCAGGCGGGCGAGCGCCGCGCCCAGGCAGTAGTGCGCCCCGGCGCCGAAGCTGAGCACCCTGGTGTCCGGCCGCCGGACGAGGAAGGCGTCCGGATCGCGGTGCCGGGCGGGATCGCGGTTGGCCGCGGCGAGCACCACGGTCACGCTTCCTCCCGCGGGCACCACCGTGCCGGCGAGCACCAGGGGGCGGGCGGCGATGCGTTCGGTCATCATCACCGGCGAGTCCCACCGGAGCGACTCCTCGACGGCACCGGGCCTGAGCGCGGGGTCGGCGCGGACCAGGGCCAGCTGGACCGGGTGGGTCAGCAGGGCGAACACCATCAGGCCGAGCAGACCGGTGGTGGTCTCGAAACCGGCGACGAACACCAGCAGCAGGAGGTCGACCAGCTCCCGCTCCGTCAGCCGCGCCTCGGGGGCGCCCCGCTGGTCGAGCAGGGCCGAGGCGAGGTCCTCGGCCGGGCGGGAACGGCGCTCGCGCAGCAGGGCGGCGAAGTACTCCCGCAGCGCCACGACCGCGCGGTCGGCGCGGTCCCAGTCCTCCGGGGTGCGCACCGGCTCCAGCAGCCGGCTGGCTCCCCGGCCCAGTTCGTCGAACTGCCCCTGCTCCTCCCGGGGGACGCCGATGAGCTGCCCGACCACCGCGACCGGGAGCGGATACCCCACCAGTTCCTGGAAGTTCGCCGCACCGCCGCCGGAGGTCGCGTCGGCGAACCGGTCCAGCAGCCCGGCGGTGATCCGCTCGACCGCCGCCCGCAGCGCCGCCACCCTCCGGGCGGTGAACGCGCCGGCCACCGGCCGCCGCAGGCGCTCGTGGTCCGAGCCGTTGCGGGCGAGCATCGAGGAGTAGAAGAAGTCCGCGGCCGGATGCCCCGGCCACTCCGGTAGTGCGTGGGCACACCACTCCCGGTCGGGCACCAGGAAACCGGGATCGGCCAGCACGCTCTGGCAGTCGTCGAACCGCGTCAGAAAGCGCGTCCCGAAAGTCTCATGATAGTGAATCGGGTCGATTCTCCGGATTTCGGCCAGCAGCGGATAAGGATTGCTCCTGCCGTCCGCCGTGAAAATCGAAAAAAGAGTCGACTCCGTATCCACCAGCCCCGCCCTCGACTCCCGCCTACCACACCGAGGCCGCCAGGCGGCGGCACGAACAGTTCGCCAATACTCCAGGGGAGGCTAGTCGAGATATACGGCGGGCGCCACGACATACGCGCCCGAATTCACCGGCATATTGATCCTATAATCACCTCTGCCATTCTCCGGGAATTCCCGGCCGGGCGGCCGGTGGCCCCGACCGGGAACGGCATCGCGGGCCGGTCGAACACCGACCGTCCGACGTCAACCCCACTCCCCCGGAGTGTCTCCACGGGCGCGCGGACTCGGTAGCCTTCGCGGGCGACCCAGGGCCGTCCACCGTCGGCCTGGGCCGGAAGGAGGCCGAATCCCATGAGTCCACCCGCCGCACGACGCCCGGCGTTCACGCTCCCGGGGGCGCGCAGGCCGGCGCGGACCGCGAATCCCGCGCCGCCCGGGGCGCCGGCGCTCCAGGCCGCAGGCCGAACAGCGCGAGGGACGCACCCGCACCGGCGGACCGGCGCGCCCGCCCCCACCCCCGCCGCGGGCGGTCCGGCCCGCCCGATACCGCCCTCATCCGTACCGGCACACGGGCACTGAACCCCCGTACGACACCCCGCGTCCGCACCCGGACGGCGGTACCGGACGCCCGACCCAATGTGTCCGGTGCCGTCCGTACCCACCCGACCCGACGTCCGATCAGATGTCCGATCGGGACCGAAACGCCCGTGTTGACCGGCCAGTAGCACGCTCCTATGCTCGTCCGCGTTCGCGTTCGCGTTCGCGATCCGGCACCGGGGCCGGGGCCGCCGAGGCCCGCCCGGCCGGAGCCGCCATCGGCTCGAAGGGCTCCTCCCATCAGCACCTCCATCGACCCAGTGGACAACGCGCGGGACGCCACGGCCCCCGAGGCCGGGTGCGGCACGGCCCGGGACGGCGTCACCCCCCGCGTCCCCGGGCCGCCCCACCGGAGGCCGCCGGCCGCCCGCCGCCGCTTCCTCACCTATCTGCTCGCCGCCCCGACCCTCACCGTCGCCGCCGGGCTCGGCCGGGACACCGCCCCGTCGGCCGCCGGCGCCGTCGGCCGCCCCGAAGGGCCTTCCGGCGGGGTCAGGTTGCCCGGCGTGTCCGGCGTCCCCGACGTGCTCAGCCTCGGCGACGCGCTCATCGTGGCCGGGCTGCCGACCTCCCACCTCCTCGTGCTGGAGATCACCACCGCCGGGCGCGCCGTGCTCCACCTCCCCCGGCTCGAAGTCGGCCAGGGCCTCACCACCAGCGTCGCGATGCTGGTCGCCGACGAACTCGACGCCCGGCTGACCGACGTGGACGTCCCGCTCTCCGACGGCCGCCCGGACCTCCTGTTCAACCAGCTCACCGGCGCGTCCAACTCGGTCCGCTCGCTGTACGACCCGGTGCGCGCCGCGGCCGCCGGGGCCCGTGCCCGGCTGGTGACCGCCGCCGCGCAGCGCTGGGGACTGCCCGCCGCCGGCCTGCGCACCGCCGGCTCCGCCGTCCTCGCCCCCGACGGCCGCCGGGCCGGCTACGGCGAACTCGCCACGGCGGCGGCCGCGATCGCCACCCCGGCCGTGCCCGCCACCCCCAAACCGCCCGACCGGCTGCGCCTGGTGGGCCGGCCGACCGGCCGGATCGACGCCCGTGACATCGTCACCGGCCGCGCCAAGTACGCCGGGGACCTGACCGTCCCCGGCGCCGTGCCCACCGTGGTCGCCCGCCCCCCGACCATCAACGGCACCCTCGGATCCCTGGACGCCGCCACCGCCCGCACCATGCCCGGCGTCCTCGGCGTGGTCACCATCCCCACCGGTGTGGCCGTCCTCGCCGAGACCTTCGACCAGGCCCTCAGGGCCCGCGACGCGCTCCGCACCACCTGGAACCCCGGCCCGCTCGCCGCGCTCTCCGACGCCGGGATCCGGACCCGGCTGCGCGCTGCCCACGCGCCGTTCCTCGTCCCGCCGCTGCTCACCCACCAGGTGGACGGCGAGTTCGACTTCGCGTTCGTCAACCACGCGCCGCTGGAGGTGCTGACGGCCGTCGCCGACGTCCGTGCCAACCGCGCCGAGGTGTGGTTCGCCTCCCAGACCCCGGTCATCGCCCAGCAGACCATCGCCGCCGAACTCGGCCTGCCGCAGAGCGCCGTGACCATCCACGTGGTGCGCGGCGGCGGCTCGTTCGGCCGGCGGCTGTTCTTCGACGCCGCGCTGGAGGCCGCACTGGTCTCCAAGGCGGCCGGCCGGCCGGTCAAGCTGATGTGGACCCGCAACGACGACATGCGCCACGGCCGGATGCGCCCGGCCAGCCACCACCGGGTCCGCGCCACGTTCAGCCTCGGCGAGGTGCTCAGCTACGAACACCGGGTCGCCACCGTGCAGACCGACTTCGGGCACGGCCTCGGCGAGTTGCTGACCGCCGCCGGCTTCAGCCCCTCGGCGGCCGGGCTCAGCGCCTCCCAGGCCTTCTTCCTGCTCAGCGAGCGGAACCCGTACGACGTCGGCGTCCCCACCCAACTGCTGTCCGAGGTACCGCTGAAGATGCACACCGGGAGCTGGCGGTCGGTGTACTCGGGCACCGTCCGGGTCGCCGACGAGATCATGATGGACGAACTCGCCCAACGGCTCGGCCAGGACCCGATCGCCTTCCGGCAGGCCAGGCTGCGCCGCCCGGAGGGGCGGGCCGTCCTCGACAGGGCGGCCCAGGCAGGCCGCTGGGGCCGCCCGATGCCCGCCGGACAGGGCCAGGGCATCGGCTACCACGAGGAGAACGGCGGGCGCGTCGCCTACCTGGTCGAGCTCGACGCCGCCGACCCGCGGCAGCCGCGCGTCACCCGGGCGGTGATCGCCGCCGACCTCGGCCAGGTGATCAACCCCCGTGGTCTGGAAGCCCAGTTGACCGGCGCGCTGGTCGACGGCATCTCGGTGATCCTCCAGGCCGGCAACCACATCGACCACGGCGCGGTCCGTGAGGGAAGCTACGCCGACTTCCGCTACGCCCGGCAGCGGCACACCCCGCCCACGGTCGAGATCCACCTCCTGCCACCGAACGGACCGCCCGGCGGCGCCGGCGAGCTGGGCGTCCCGGCGGCCTCGGCCGCGGTCGCCAACGCGTACGCCCGTGCGACCGGCACCAGCCCGCGCTCCTTCCCGATCGACTTCTGACCCCGCCCGCCCCGCGCGCCCTCCGGCACCCACGACAGCGCCGGCCGCGCCTCCCCCGAAGGGCCCGAACTCCCCATGCCCAGCCACACCTTCGTCCTCAACGGGCGGCCGGTCACCGTCGAGGCCCCCGACGACATGCCGCTGCTCTGGGTCCTGCGCGACAAGCTCGGCGTCACCGGCCCCAAGTACGGCTGCGGGGTGGGCGTCTGCCGCGCCTGCACCAGCCACCTGGACGGCGAGGAGTTCCAGCCCTGCACCCTGGCCGTCCGGGACTGCGCCGGACACAGCGTCACCACCATCGAGGGCCTGGCGGACGGCGAGACACTGCACCCCGTCCAGCAGGCCTGGCTGGAGTGCGACGTCGCCCAGTGCGGCTTCTGCCAGCCCGGGCAGATCATGACGGCGGTCGCGCTGCTGCGCCGCACCCCGGCCCCGACGGACGCGGACATCGACCAGATCCACAACATCTGCCGCTGCGGCACCTACCCCCGCATCCGCGAGGCGATCAAGAAGGCCGCGGCCCGGCGGGCAGCCACCAAGCCCTAGCCTTCGCGGTCCAGACCACCTAGGGTGATCAGCCATCAGACCGACCGATCCGAAGGGCGGATGGATGATCAGGCGCCGTTCACTGCTGGCACTCGCGGGGCTGGGCGGCGCGACGCTCGCCCTGCCCACCACCGTCGCCCAGGCCGTTCCGGCGCCCGCCCCGGCGCTTACCCCAGCACCCGCTCCGGCACCCGCCACCGGGCGGCCCCGGGCGATCACGCTGCCGGCCCCGACCGGCGACCGCCCGGTCGGCACCGTCGATCTGCACCTGGTCGACCGCTCCCGCCGGGACCCGTTCGCCCCCGTACCCGGCCCGCGCGAACTCATGGTCCAGCTCTGGTATCCGGCGCTCGGCACCGGCGGCCGCCCCCGCGCGCCGTACACCACGGCCCGGGTGGCGGCGGTCATCGACGAGATCCTGCCGGTGGACCCGGGCACGATCAGCACCGTCCGCCCGAGCGCGCACACCGGCGCGCCCGCCGTCCCCGGTCCGCTGCCGCTGCTGCTGCTCGGTCACGGCCGCACCGGCGGGCGCAGCAACTGCACCGCCCTGGCCGAGGAGTTGGCCTCCCACGGCTATCTGGTGGCGGCGATCGACCATACCTACGACGCGGCCGCCGTGGAGTTCCCGGACGGCCGGCTGGTGCGTACCGTCCTGTCGAACGACCCGCCGGACCGGGACGCCACCGAGCGCAAGGAGATCGCCGCCCGCGTGGGCGATCTCCGCTTCGTGGCCACCGAGTTGACCTCCCGCCGGCCCGGCAGGCCGTCGGTGGACCCCCGGCGGATCGGGGTGCTCGGCCACTCCATGGGCGGAGCGGCCGCCGCCGAGGCGGTCCGCCAGGATCCCCGGTTCGTGGCCGGGCTGAACCTGGACGGCGGCCTGTTCGGCTCGCCGGTGCCCGAACTCGGCCTGGACCGCCCGTTCCTGATGCTCACCTCGATCGCCGACCACGAAACCTGGCAGCGCTGGCGCGAGCACCAGCGCGGCTGGGGAAGGCAGCTGAGGGTCGGCGGGGCCGGCCATCTCAGCTACACCGACCTGGTGCACGTCGCCGTCCCCGGCGGACTGCCGGGGCACGTCCCGGCCGACCTCTACGTCGCGATCATCGGCACCCTGGCCCCGGCCCGGGCGACCGAACTGACCCGCGCGTACACCCGGGCCTACTTCGACCGGTTCCTCGGGAACCGCCGGTCACCACTGCTCGACGGCCCCTCGACGCGCTTCCCGGAGATCGAGTTCCGCTGGAGCCACGGTTAGGGCTCGCCCGGAGAACGCCCGCCCGGGGCGTCACCCCCGCCCCGGGTCGCGGCCGAAGAAGCCGGCCAGCCGGTCGTAGGGCGGCGCGTCCGCCGGAACGGCCACCTCTGGGCCGAACGAGTGCTTCTCCTCCTCACCCCGGTACTCGGGCCGCAGCGCGCCCCGGGCCCAGGCCAGCGAGGCGCTCGCCACCTCGTGGTCCAGGCCGTCCGTGGACTGCCCGGTGGCACGCGCCAAGTCCCAGCCGTGGACGGCGAATTCGGCGATCTGCTGGTCCACGGGGAAGCGGGCGGGCAGCTCCCCGACGCCGGGCACCACCACGACGCCGCCGAGGTCACCGGCCCGGCGCCAGGCCTCGACCAGCTCCTCCGCGCCGGCCTCGAAGGCGTGCAGCCAGTCGTCCTCCACCCGTTCGAGGGGCTGCGACCAGTCGGGTTTGCCGCCGTTCGCCCGGACGGTGAACTGCCGCAGGTCGAAGAGGAGGTGGCTGATCAACTGGCCGACGTCCCAGGACCGGCAGGCCGTCGGATGGGTGGCCAGCTCGACGCCGGCGCCGTCGATCAGCCCGGCGGTCTGGGCGAGCGCCCGGGCGAGCAGCTCGATCGGGTCTTCCGCTGCGGTCATGGCGCACCTCTCGGGTTCGGGGAGACAGGTCGAACCGGGCGATCGTAAACGCGGCCGCCGACCACCGGCCCGGCGCGACACCGCCGGGCCGGTCCTCGCCCCCGCTCCCCGCCCCGCCCCTCTCAGCGCGTCAGGCCGCGAACCCGCCGTCCACCGCGATCTCCGCACCGGTGATGTAGCGGCCGTCCTCGCCCGCCAGGTGGGCGACGGTGGCGGCGACATCGGCGCCCCGGCCGAACGTGCCGAGGGCCGTCAGTTCCCGCTGTGCCTCGGCCGCCGGGCCGTCCGCCGGGTTCATGTCGGTGTCGATCGGCCCGGGGTGGATCAGGTTGGCGGTGATCCCGCGCGGGCCCAGCTCCCGGGCCAGCGCCTTGGTGAGCCCGATCATCGCGGCCTTGCTGGTCCCGTACAGCGTGGCACCGGGGAAGGCGACCCGCTGGGCGATACAGCTGCCGATGGTGATGATCCGGCCGCCCTCGCCCAGGTGGACGGAGGCCGCCTGGGCGAACAGGAACGGTGCCCGGACGTTGATGTCCAGCACCCGGTCCACGTCGTCCGCCGCGAGCTCCGCGATCGGGCCGAGCACGCCGATCCCGGCGTTGTTGACCAGGATGTCGAGCCGCCCGAAGCGCTCGGCCACCGCCGCCACCACCGCCCGGACGTCCTGCGGGTCGGCGCTGTCCGCGCGCACCGCCCAGCCGCGCCGCCCCATCCCCGTGATCTTGGCCGCGACGGCCTCGGCCCGCTCCGCGCCGCCCCGGTAGGTCAGCGCGACATCGGCGCCCTCCTCGGCCAGTCGCAGCGCCACCGCCTCCCCGATCCCCCGGCTGCCGCCGGTCACCAGGGCCACCTTGCCGTCGAGCCTCGCCTGAACAGAAATCGTCATATCAGCAGAACTCCTCATCATGTTCTCGGACATGAATCGATCTTCTGCCGACTCCGGCCGAAGGTCCGGCGGTATTCGGACGTCGAGTTCAAGCTTCAACAATCACCTGGCGCGCCGCGCCCTGGCAGTACGGGACCACCGCGGGCTGCCCGGGTTCACCGCGCTACCGGAGACCACGATCGAGCCGGTCGGCTCGCCCGTCGCCCGTCGGCCGGGGCACCCGGCCGACCCTGACCGCAGACCGAACAGCCGCCCCTCGTCGGGGGCGGCCGCTCGCACCGTTCGGATCGGGTGTCAGATGCTCAGGGTCTGGCCAGGGTAGATGAGGTCCGGGTTGCCGCCGATCGCCCTGACGTTCTTGGCGTACAGGCTCGCGGTGTCGGTGCCGAACCTGGCCGCGATGCCGCTCAGGGTGTCGCCGCTCCGGACGGTGTAGCCGCCGCCGGAGGTGTTCGTCTGCCCCTGGGCCGGCTTGGCCGGCTTCGCGGCGCCCTGCGCCTTCCCGGCCTGCGCCTTTCCGGACTGCGCCGAACCGGACCCACCGGAGGTGTTGGTCTGCCCCTGCGCGGGCTTGGCCTGCTGCGGCGCCTTGGACTTCGGGGCCTTGGCACCGGCCGGACCCTGCGCGGCCGACCGGTTCGAGGAGCCCGTCGAGCCGTTCCTGGCGGAGGAACCCGCCGAGGTGTCGACGGCCGCCGGGGCGCCGCCCTTGCTGAGGCCCGCCTTCCGGGAGCAGACCGGCCAGGCGCCCGGCCCCTGCGAGGCGAGGACCTTCTCCGCGACCGAGATCTGCTGGGCCCTGCTGGCCTGGTGGGCCTGCGGCGCGTACGCGGTGCCGCCGTACGCCTTCCAGGTGGAGGAGGTGAACTGCAGTCCGCCGGAGTAGCCGTTACCGGAGCTGATGTTCCAGTTGCCGCCGCTCTCGCACTGGGCGACGGTGTCCCAGGCGGAGGCGGGAGCGGCGGAGGCCGAGGTGGCCGTGACGAGGCCGGCCACCGGAAGGGCCGCGACGGCCCCGCCGACCAGGGCCAGACGGGCACGACGGCGGCGCGTTCCGGCGGGGGTGGCGTTGGTGGGGGTGCTGGTGGCAGCGGCGTTCTCGTGACGGAAAGTCATGAAAATCCTCTCGACAAGCCCCGGGCGGGCAGACGGAACCAGGCCCTCGCCGGGGCCGTCGTCGCGCTCACCTCACTCGTCGGGCGGTCACGCACGTGTCCGACGTGCCCTGCCGCCGCCGCCACCCCCGCTCGCCGACGGCCTGTTCGAGCCGATCGCGTCGACGGGCACGGCCCTGACGCCGGGGGTCGGCCGGCGGGCTGTGCGTCGGGGGTGAACCCGGGTGGTGCTCGTTGCACCGCCAATGAAGCTACGGGCCGTTCGGGGCCACTTCAAGCAATTCCTGGACGCTGCAGGTCAGTTGACCGTTACCGGCGGTATTGATCGAGAAAGTGTGCCCGAATTGACAGCTTTTGACCATACTTTCACGATCAAACGATCAATTTCCGTGCCCTCACTCACACCTGCCGGCCCGTGAGAGCGCCCACACCATCGACCCTCCGCGACGCGGATCCCACACACCGTCACCGGGGCCACCGGAGTTCCCGGTTCCGCGCCGGATCGCTGTGGCATCCGCCACGTCCGCTACGCACCGTGTCCGAACGATGCCCCTCAGCCGACCCCGTCCAGCCCCGCGTCCCGTGCGAGCAACGCCGCCTGCACCCGGTTCTCACAGCCCAGCTTGGCCAGGATCCGGCTGACGTACGTCTTCACCGTCGCCTCGCTCATATGGATCCGGGCCCCGGCGTCGGCGTTCGACAGACCCTCACCCAGCAGTGCCAGCACCTCCAGTTCACGCTCGGTGAGCACCTCCAGCCGACGGCGTGCCGCGGCGGCCCGGGCCGCGACCGGACCGGTCCGGCCCCCGGCCAGCGAGTCCACGATGTGCCGGGTGGCCGCGGGCGAGAGGAAGGCGTGCCCCGTGGCGGCGGCCCGCACCGCCTGGATCAGCTCGGCCGGCGCGGTGTCCTTGAGCAGGAACCCGGCGCCGCCCTCGGTCACGGCTCGCAGCACATTATCGCGCTCCCCGAAGGTGGTGAGAATCAGCGCGCGTGCGCCGGGCGCGACCCGGGACAGTTCCCCGAGCGCCGTGAGCCCGTCCATCACCGGCATCTGGATGTCGAGCAGGACGACGTCCACCCGGTGGGCCCGGGCCAGTTCCAGGGCCTCCCGGCCGTCGGCGGCCTCCACGACCACGTCGATGTCGTCGGCGGAGGACAGGATCATCCGGATCCCGGCCCGGATGAGCGGCTCGTCGTCGGCGACGAGGACTCGGATCACTGCTGGTCATCCCCTTGAACGGTGCTGGCGGCAGCGCTGGTGCCGGTGCCGTGCACCATCCTCACACCCCCGGCGCTCACACCTTCACCGGGTAGTTCTCCTTCTCGACCAGGACGCCGTCCTTGAAGCAGAACCTGATGACGTTGTCCTCACCCATGTGCCCGGAGGGCTCGTCCGACATGAAGTACCGACAGGTGGTGCCCGGCGGCGGGGTCGGGCCGCTGCCCTCCCAGTCCTTGCTGAAGAAACGGTTGCCCTTCGGCAGCCGCTCCTCGACCCCGGCCTGGTCCGTGCCCACCTGGATCGAGTCGAACACGCTCTTCTGCACGGTCACGCCGTCGATGCCCCGGACGAAGGCCACCATGCCCCAGACCAGCAGGCCCAGCACGATGAGCACCACGGCCGTCCCGCCGGCCGCGCAGCCGATCGCGGGGCTGCGCCGGCGCCGCGCACCGGCCTCCCCGTCGGCCGCGGGCAGGGTGTCCAGTTCCCACGGCTCCGCGCCGCCGATGTCGGCGGCCTGGTCCGCCGCCCCCTCGTACGGCAGTACGGCGGCGAGCCGGAAACCCGCCTCGGGCGTCGGCCCGGCGTGCACCATCCCGCCGACCAGCCGGGCCCGCTCCCGCAGACCGGTCAGCCCCTGCCCACCGCTGACGGCCGCCCCCGCACCGGCGCGCACACCGACGAGCTCCGGCGCGCACGGATTGGCGACCTCCACCACCAGCGCGTCCGGCTCATAGCGCAGCGCGACGCTGATCGGCGCGCCGGGCGCGTGCTTGTGCGCGTTGGTGAGCGCCTCCTGCACTATCCGGTACGCGGCGTTGTCGACCGCGGCCGCCAGCGGGCGCCGCTCGCCGTCCCGGCCGAGCGAGACGGTCGTCCCGGCCGCCCGCGAGAACTCCACCAGCCGCTCGATCCCCGCCACCCCGCCGGTCCGGCCGCCCCCGGACGCCGCCGGCCCGGCGGCCACCACGGGCGCGGGCGCCGTGGACTCGTCGTGCAGCACCCCGACCACCTCGCGCAGCTCGCGCATCGCGGCGACGGCGGCCAGCCGCAGCACGCCGACCGCCTCCCGCTGCCGGTCGGTCAGGGTACGGTCCACCTCCAGGGCGCCGGAGTGGACGGAGATCAGGGCCAGCTGGTGGCCCAGGCTGTCGTGCATGTCCTGGGCGATCCGGTGCCGCTCACGCAGCCGCGCCTGGTGCGCCACCATGGTGCGCTCGCGCAGCAGTTGGTCGTTGCGCTCGCGCAGCGCGTCCAGCAGCGCCTGGCGCTGGGCCCGGTACCGGCCCCAGAGCGCGGGCAGCACGGCGAGCACCAGATAGCCGCCCAGCCCGAGCCCGATGATGAGCTTCAGCGGCGCCGCGCCGGCGTCCTTCACCACGCCCGCGTACGTCATCAGCAGGAACCCGCCGGTGAAGGAGCCGATCAGCGCCCAGAGCCGGTGCATCCGGGTACCGGCCGACCACCCCGCGCAGACCAGCAGCGGAAACGTCCCGCCGAACCAGCCGCAGGCGGCGGCGGTGATCACCAGCACGGTGCCGGGCAGGCCCCTCCGCAGCAGGAACAGCGCGGCGATGCCGGGCCCCACGAGGAGCCAGAGACCGGTCCTGCCGATCAGCTCGATCGCCGCCGCGAACACGCCCAGCAGCAGGGCGAACCCCAGCTCGCGCACCACCAGCCAGCGCCGCCAGGGCCCGGGAAACGCCGTCCGTACCGCCCTCGACCAGGCCTTCGCTATCGCGTCCACCCGGTGAGGCTAGCGGTGCGGCCCGGGGCCCGCCGCCACCCTTCGTCGCGACCCGCCCCGACGAAAGTCGCACCTCACCGCAGCCGCGGGCGCCGGACGGCCCCACGCGAACCGGGGCCCGACCGGGCCCGGAGCCAACCGGCCCGCTCACCCGTACGCGGTGAGCAGCAGCGCCACGTCGTCCACCCGCCGCGTCGAGCCGACCTCGCGCAGCAGCCGCTCGGCCAGCCGCTCCAGCCCGTCCGCCGTCCCGTCCGCCGCCCGGCCCGCCACCCCGGCGGAGCGCGCCAGCGCGGCGCACAGCCGGTCCACGCCGTGGTCGATCGCCACCGCCGGGTCCTCGACCAGCCCGTCCGTGTAGAGGGCGAGCACCGAGCCCCGTAGCAGCCGCAGCTCGCTGACGGGGTACTCGGCCCGCTGGTCGACGCCGAGCAGCGGGCCGCCCGCCACGTACAGCGCCTCGGCGCGCCCGCCGGGGTGGCGCAGCACCGGCGGGAGGTGGCCGGCCCGGGCGATCAGGGCGGTGCCGTCGGCTGGGGTGAGCCGTACCAGGCAGCAGCTGGCGAGCAGCCCGGGGTCGAGGTCGAGCAGCAGCTGGTTGGTCCGGGCGAGCACCTCGTCCGGCGGGTGCCCGCCGGTGGCGAAGGCCCGGACGGCGCTGCGCAGCTGGCCCATGGTGGCGGCGGCGCCGACGCTGTGACCCTCGACGTCGCCGATGACCAGGCTGAGATCGCGGCCGGTGACGATGGCGTCGTACCAGTCGCCGCCGATCTCCATGCCCTGGGTGCCGGGCAGATAGCGGGCGGCGGTCCGGACGCCCTCCAGGGACGGCAGCCGGTGCGGCAGCAGGGCCTGCTGGAGGCCGCGGGCGAGGGCGAACTCGGCGTCGTAGAGCCGGGCGCGCTCCAGCGCCTGGGCGATGAACCCGCCGAGGGCGGTGAGCATGCCGCGCTCCTCCGGGGAGAACGCGCGGGCCTCGTCGAAGCCGAGTATGCAGCTGCCGACCGGGTGGCCGGAGGCGATCAGCGGCAGGAAGGCCCAGGCGCCCATCTCGTCGAGGGGGATGCCGGGGTAGGCGGCGGCGAGCGCGTGGACGGACTCGAAGAAGATCGGCGTGCCGGTGCTCAGGGTTTCGGCGCCGGGCACCCGGGCGCCGGTCGGGGTGCCCTCGAAGCGGTCGAGGAAGCCGTCCGGGTAGCCGCTCTGGAAGACCAGGTCGAGGCGTTTGTCGCAGACGTTGTAGATGGCGAGCTCCTGGCCTCCGAAGGCCGGCAGGATCTCGTCGGCGACGGCCCGGCAGACCTCGCGGACGGTGACGGCCTCGGTCAGCGCGCTGGCCAGCTGGAGCAGGTGGTGCATCGCGCTGAGGCCGGTCCGGGCGGCGGCCGGGGGGTCGGGCTCGGGCCCGGCCGTGCCGGGGGGCGGTTCGGCGGCGACGACCCGGCCGGTGACGCCGTGCGCGTCGGGGTAGAGGGAGAAGGCGAGCCAGCCGTCCGGCGGGTGGGCGGCGAGGAAGGCGGTCGGCCGCTGGGAGAGCATCGCGGCCCGGTGGCGGTTCTCGTAGACCGGGTCGGAGAGCCAGGGCAGCACGTCCCAGGGGTGGTGGCCGAGCAGGTCCTCGCGGCGGGCGTGCAGCAGCAGTTCGACGCTGTGGTTGGCGTAGACGATCCGGCCGTCCGGGTCGAGCGAGAGGACACCGTCGCGCAGGCGTTCCACGGCGGCCGCGGCGGCGGTGCCGGTCCGGGTGTCGAGGACGGCGCCGACCAGGTGGGTACGGTCATCCGGCCCGTCGCCCTCGGGGACACGGCCCCACAGGTCGACCGGGCAGGGGTGGCCGTCGCGGTCGAGCACCCGGATCCGGGCGGCCAGCACCCGGCCGCGGTTCAGCGCGCCGCGGAGGGCGGCCCGGAACTCGGCCCGGTCGCCGGGGGCGATCCGGGCGTCCACGGTGGCGGCCCGGCCGTCGAACCCGGCGGGGTCCAGGCCGAAGATCTCGCAGAACTGGTCGTCCGCCGAGAGCGCCCCGGTGGCCGCGTTCCAGTCGAACAGGCCGAGCCGGGTGGTCGGCGCGGACGGCGGCGCCAGCTCGGCCACGGCCGTCCCGCCGTCCGGCTCCACCGGGTGCCCGGCCGCCGCCAGCCCGGCCAGCCCGGCCCCGAGCCGGTCGGCCACCGCCCGCAGCTGCCGCCGTGCGCCGTCCGGCACCCCGTCGGCCGAGGCCGCCCAGAGCACGTTGAGCACCCCGTACGTCTCCGGGCCCGCCCTGACCGGTACGAAGGCCGAGGCGAAGTCGTACGGCATCCCGACGGCGAGCTGCGGGAAGCGTCGCATGGTGTCCTCGGTGTCGGCCAGGACGACCGTGTGCCCGGTGCGGAAGCTCACCGCCACCGGCAGCGGCCCGGCGGCGGCCACCCGCCGGAACGGGCTGATGACCGACAGCGGCACACCGGCGAGCGTGCAGAGCGTCAGCGAGCGCCGGTCGCGCGAGCGGAGGTAGACCATGGCGCCGTACGCGTCGGTGCTGCCGAGCACCGTGCGGACGGCGGTCGCGAGCAGCTCGTCCCGTTCGTCCGCCGTCCCGTCGGCGGCACCGCTCTCCCCTGGGCGGCGCAGGTCGGGTCGCGCGGCCCGGGTACCGCCGGTCACATGCGGACCGTCCCGGTCCGCCGGCACACCCTGGCGCATCCTCTCTTGCTACGCCCGGGTCAAGGGGCTGTCAAGGCGGGGCCGGGCCTCCCCCGGCGGGCCGCCCCGCCATCGGGCCGCCCCGCCGTCGGCGGGCCATCATGACAGCATGCCGACCTCCCCCGGTCCCACCACCGTGGTCAACCTCAAGGGCCACCGGGACGACCCGGACTTCGCCGATGTCCTGTACGTCGGCCGCCCGATGCACCGCGGCGGCTGGCACCTGCCCGGTTCCCCGCTCTACTGCCCCTACCGCCCCGGCCCGGACTGCACCCGGGAGGAGATGACCGCCCGGTACCGCGCCTATCTGCTGGCCCGCCCCGACCTGCTGGCGCTCGTCCCCGCCCTGCGTGGCCACCGCCTCGGCTGCTGGTGCGTCCCGTTGCCCTGCCACGCCCAGGTCCTCGCCGACCTCGCCGACCACGGCCCCGGCTGACCGCCCGGCCCGGGGCTTGTCCGAGCACACCGCGACCGGTCTCCCCGGGGGCGGCCCCGCCCGCTTCGGTATTGTCCGTCGGACAGGGCGGCGCGACGGCCGCTCCCGGGGGGAAGCGGGTATCAGGCATGCAGTCGGCAGCGTCCGAGCGTTCCGCCACGCAGGCGTCCGACCCGGCCGAGGACGCGTCCGGCGCGTCCTGGCAGTGGGACGAGGAGGCGGACGACCGGGCCGCCGCGCCCGCGGACGTGGTCGGCGGCGGCGCCGGGCCCGACGGCGACGGGCCCCGGCCGAGCCGGCGGCGGCTGCTGGCGGGGGCCGGCGTGCTGGCGGCGGGCGCCGCGCTCTGGGCGGTCTCCCGCCCGTCCGGCGGCGGACCGGCACCCGGGCCGCCCAGGCCGCTGCCCACCCGGATCGCCGGGCCGGAGCCGCTCTGGACGTACCGCGGCCCGGCGGCGATGACGCCCGAGCGGCTGGCCGACCACCCGGACCGGCCGCTCTTCCTCTCCCGGACCGGGCTCCAGGTGCTCGACCCCGCCGACGGCTCCCCGCTGCGCGGCCTCGTCTTCGAGACGCCCGGCAAGGACCGGCCGGGCGACCTCGGCACACCGGCCGACCGGGTGGTGCTCGGCGCCGACCGGATGTTCACCGTCTCGTACGGCCACATCGACGGCCGTCACCTCACGGACGCGGCCGCCGACTGGAGCCTGCCGCTGCCCGACCACCTCGACGGCAGCATCACGCTCTACGGCAGCGACGGCGCCACGCTGTACGGCAAGGTCTCCGCCCGGCCGGCCGGGGGCGCCCTGGGGGGCGACACCCTGTTCGCCGTGCGGATCGCGGACCGCACGGTGCTCTGGTCCCGTCCGGTGGCGCCCGCCGAACAGCTGTTCACGCCCGTCACCGCGGCCGGCGGCCGGCTCCCGGCCTGCGACACCACGGCGGGCCGCACCGCACTGGTGGTCCGCGGCGCCGCCGACGGCGAGCGCGCCTGGTCGGCGGCGGCCGACGAGAACCTGCGCTGGTGCGCCGCCGACCAGGAGAACCTCTACCTCCCCGACGGCCCGGCCGGCCTGCGGGCGCTGCGGCTCGCCGACGGCTCCGCCCGCTGGGAGACCGCCGCCGACCCGGCCGGGGAGCTGCGCTCGCTGTCCCCGGTGACCGACGGCACCCGCGTCTACCTCCCCCGCGACAACGGCCTGGTCACCGCGTACGACGCCGCCACCGGTGCCGAGCTCTGGTCCCGCCGCCTCCCGTTCCGGCTGGACCGCCGCAGCCACCCGCTGCCGGCCGGTGGCGTCCTCTTCGTCCCCGGCCCGGCCGCCGCCGGTGTCTGCGCCCTCGACGCCGCCACCGGCACCGAACTGTGGACGTTCCGCGACTCCGGTCCCGGCGTCGACGTCTGGTCCCTCGCCGCGGACCGGACCCGGCTCTACGCGGGCCACGACGACATCCTGTACGCCCTCCCGCTCACCTGAGCCCGCCCTGCCCCACCCGAACCCCCCACCTCCCGGCACACCGAGGCAGGATGGCCCGATGCAGGTACGACCGATCTCGCCCGAACGGCTGGCCGACCTCCTCGCCGACCGTGTGACCGCCCTGCCCGGCTCCGGGCAGCGGTGGCTGCGGGTGGCCGTGGACGGCGCCGCGGCGGCCCGCCCCGGTGCGCTCGCGGACGCCCTGGTGGAGCCGCTGCGCCTGCGCGGCCGGCCGGCCCTGCGGGTGTCGGCGGCGGACTTCCTGCGGCCGGCCTCGGTCCGGCTGGAGTACGGGCGGCACGACCCGGACGCCTTCCACGACCTCTGGCTGGACGACGGCGCCCTGACCCGCGAGGTACTGGACCCGCTGGAGCCCGGCGGCAGCGGCCGGGTGCTGCCCTCGCTGCGCGATCCGGCGACCGACCGTGCGACCCGCGCGCCGTACACCACCATGCCGCCCGGCGGGGTGCTGCTGCTGGACGGCCCGCTGCTGCTCGGCCGGTGGCTGCCCCTGGAGCTCACCGTCCATCTCGCGCTCACACCCGCCGCGCTCGCCCGCCGCACCCCGCCCGACGAGCAGTGGACACTGCCCGCCTTCGCCCGCTACGAGGCCGAGACCACTCCCGCCGAGACGGCCGACCTCACCGTCCGGGTGGACGACCCTCGGCACCCGGCCCTGGTCGAACGCCCCTGAGCAGCCGCCCGGCGGGCACCTCGGGCGCCGGGCCGCGCTGGCAGTACGGGCACCAGTAGGCCACCCGGTCGCGCGGCGGCTCGCCCTGACCCGCCGTCAGCACCGTCGTCCCGCAGCGCGGGCAGGGGCGGCCGGCCCGGCCGTACACCCAGTGCTGGTGGCCGCGCCGGGTGTCACCGGTGGTGATGTGGCCGGGGCGCAGCCTGTTGGCGTCGAGGAGCTGCCGGGCCCGCGCCACCAGCCGGTCGGGGCCGGGCAGTTCGCCGACCGCCGTCCACGGTGTCACGCCGGCGAGGAAGCAGAGCTCGTTGGCGTAGACGTTGCCGATCCCGGCCAGGTTGCGCTGGTCGAGGAGGGCCTCGGCGAGCGGGCGGCCGGGGTGGGCGAGGAGCCGGCGGACGGCCTCGGCCGGGTCCCAGTCGGGGCCCAGCAGGTCGGGCCCGAGGTGGCCGACGGCGCGTGGTTCGTCGGCGGTGCGGAGCAGCTCGACGACCGGCAGGCGGTAGCCGACGGCCGTGCCGTGCTCGGTGCCGAGGACGGCCCGGATCTGCCAGGCGGGCCCGCCGGCCCAGCGCTCGCCGGGCCGGTAGACCTCCCACCGGCCGTCCATCCGCAGATGGGTGTGGAGGGTGAGGCCGCCTTCGAGCCGGGTGAGCAGGTGCTTGCCGCGCGGGGCGACCTCCAGCACCCGCCGGCCGGCGAGCGCGGCGGTGGCGTGCGCGGGCACCCGCAGGTCGGCGGTGGTCAGCAGTTGCCCGGCGAGGAGCTCGTGCAGCCGGGCCGCCGCGCGGTAGACGGAGTCACCTTCTGGCATGTCTCCATCCTGCCCTGAGCGCGGCGGCCCGGCGTGGTTCCGCGGACCGTGGTCACCCGGCGGCGGCCACCTGCCCCTCGCGGACCACGACGACCGGGCAGGGGGCGTGCTCGGTGAGGTGCCGGCTGACGGAGCCGAGCAGCGCGCCGGAGAAGCCGCCGAGGCCCCGGCTGCCCACGACGACCAGCGCGGCACCGTCGGCCGCCTCCAGCAGGGCCTGTGCGGCGTTGCCGGGCACCACGGCCTCGGAGACGTGGACGGCGGGGTCGTCCCCGACGACCTTGGCGACCGTCTCGGAGAGCGTCTGCCCGGCCAGGTCCTGGGGGTTGAAGCCCTCCGCCGGGGGCACGCTGAGGCCGGCCCAGCCGTAGAACGCCGGGTACTCCCAGGCGGCCACCGCGTTGACGGTGCCGCCGGTCAGCCGTGCGTAGTCGATCGCCCACCGCAACGCCTGCTCCGAGGCGGGCGAGCCGTCCACGCCGACGACGATCCGGGGGTGCGCGCTGTTGGTCATGCCGCTGCTCCTTGCTCGACTACCTCGGCTTCAGCTGCCGTTTGCACCACAAACATAGATCGATACGGGCAAACGATCGCCAATTGCCACGCCGGAAGCCCCGAATACATTCGAACCCTGTGCCGCCCTGGGCCAACGCCGAAGAAGCACCGCCGCCGGCGCGCGCACCGACCGGCCGTCAGGCCCGGTAGACCGCCCAGGAACCGGCCATCCGGGCGGACTGGCCCGGGGTGAACTGCGTCATGCAGGAGTCGTAGGTGTAGTCCATGAAGTTGTGGACCGGGTCGAGGCCGACGGCGGGGCAGGTGTCCCGGCCCTCGGGGCACTGGTAGGCGGCGTTCGCCTCGGCCGGCGTGTCGTCGACGTAGTCGCCCGGGTCGCTGCAACCGCCCTGGAAGGTGTGGTAGAGCCCCAGCCAGTGGCCGATCTCGTGGGTCGCGGTGTAGCCCTGGTTGTAGTTGGCGGCCGCGCCACCGGGGAGGGACGCGTCGAGGATGACCACGCCGTCGTCGGTCGGGTTCAGCAGGTACTGGCTCGGGAACGTCGCCCAGCCGAGCAGTGACTGGCCGAGGCTGGCGGTGTAGAGGTTGAGGGCGCCGGCGCCGCCCCTGCGCAGCGCGCTCTTCATCGCCTTCTCCGCCGGGGAGCCCGGGGTCATGCCGCTGTACCAGGCGGCGTTGTCGGTGTAGTCGGTGTCGGCCAGCCGGAACTGGAACGGGCTGGCCGTGTTGCCCGCGCCCTGGCCGCCGTAGGTGGCGTTGAGGACGGCGAGCTGGTTGGCGATGTCCGCCGGGCCGAGCCGGCCGGTCGCCCCGGAGTGGATGACGTGCAGGTACACCGGGATGGTGGTGACGCCGCCCGGCCCGCCGGGGACGGGCGGCATGCCGCCCTGGCCCACAGCGGCCAGGGCGGCCCGGATGGTCAGGTCCGTCTCCATCGCCCTGGCCTGGACCTCGGTGACGGCGTTCGGCTCCTGGCTGTCCGGGCCGCCGGCGGGCTTGCGGGCCCCGGCGCCCTGGCCACTCCGGCCGTCCTGGCTGCCCTGGCTGGGCCGGCCGTCGGCGTCGGCGCACCGGGGCGAAGCCGCGTGCCGGGCGGCGGGGAACGCCGCGGGGGCGGCGAACTGGGTCAGCCCGAGGGCGGCGACAAGGGCGGCGGCGCTGAGGAATCTGCGGGGAACACGCGAGGGGACGCGGGCAGAACGACGCATCTGCGCTCCTGAGGGGGAGTTGTCACGGTGGCGGCCACCGGCGGCCGCCCGGCCAGGGCTGCGCAGGGCCGCCCGGACGCGCCGGACCCGCTCGGGCCGGGCACTCTGACGCCCCGTCGGACGCCGCCCGGAAGCCCGATCGGCCCACCCGGCCCGCCCGGAACGGCGGATGCCTTGGCGCTCGATCCCCTACCGCCCCCGTGCCGTCCGACAGTTGACGCACCGTCCCGTCCGACCGGCCGGGGAGCCGGGGAGGACGATCCGGGTCGGCGGCCCGCACCGCCTCGCCGAGACTACGACGCCACGAAGACGATCTCCCGCAGGGCGCGCGCACCGGCCCGGTCGAGTAGCACGGCCGACGCACAGCCGGCCGGCGGCCGTCCGGTGCCCGCCAGCCGCCGGCGCAGCCGTCGCGCGGCCTCCCGGTGCCGGGCGAAGGCGTACGCGGAGACCGCCTGCCCCCGGGTGTGCTGGCCGTCCCGGGCCTCACCGGCACTGGCGTCCAGCAGCACCAGGTGCACCCGCCGGCCCTGGCGGGCGGCGGCCCGGGTGAGCCAGAGCCGCACCCAGGGCAGCGCCCCGCAGTCGTGCACCGCGAGCGGGCCGCCGGCCAGCACCGCGCGCCGCAGCCGCCGGTAGTGCTCGATCCGCACCAGCGGGCGGTAGACGAAGTAGGGCAGCCAGCCGGGCGCCCGGGCGGCGTACTCCTCCCGGACCTGCTGGGAGTCGACCAGCCGGGCTCGTACGCAACGGCGCATCAGTGTGCTCTTCCCGCTGCCGGGCAGCCCCGAGACGACCAGCAGGCCGTCGGCGGGGTAGCGCAGCGCCGTCGGCCGGCGGCCCTCGCACCCCTGCCGCAGGTCGTGCAGGCCGCGCGGGCGCAGCGCCGGTTCCGCCGGCCCGGCCACGGCACGGTGCGCGGCTCTCGGCGCGGGCACGCGCTGCGCCGGTGCCCCCACCGCCGACGGCTCCGCCCCGGACACCTTCGTCTCCACCACCGGCTCTCCCCCTGTCCCCCGGCCTGTCTCCCCGGCCTGTCCTCCCCGGTCGGGCCTCTCGGTGAAGCCTTCCCTTCCCAAGAGAGAGTAAAGACTAGGCCATGGCGACGGGGGCGCCGTCGAGCGGCGTGACACCGTTTCACCCGCCCGTCCGGGCCGGGGCGCGGAGCGGACGGTTCAGTGCAGACCGGCGAGGACGTCGGCGGCGCGGTGGCGCCAGGTGTACCGGTCGAGGACCTGCCGGCGGCCCTCGTCCCCGAGGGCCCGGCGCAGCGCCGGGTCGGCGAGGAGCTCGGTGATCGCGGCCACCCAGGCGGCCGGGTCGTCGGGCGGGCGGAGCAGGCAGTTGACCCGGTCCTGGAGGATCTCGTGCAGGACGGGGAGGTCGGAGGCGACGATGGCGCGGCCGTGGGCCAGGTACTCGAACAGCTTCAGCGGGGAGGCCCACCGGCTGGTCTCCCCGAGCCCTCCGGCGGCGTAGACCTTCTTCTGGTACGGCGCCAGGACGACGTCGAAGAGCGGGACGTAGGCACGGACCGCACCGGGCGGGCGGTGGCCGTGGAAGTACACGTTGGGGAGCCGGCCGGGCTCCTCCCAGCGGGCCCGGTCCTCGGGGGTGCCGCCGACCAGGTGGAAGTCGAGCCCGGGGAGCCGTCCGGCGAGATCGAGGATCAGGTCGATGCCGCGCCCGGCGTAGAGGTGCCCGACGTAGCCGATCCTGGGCACACCCGGGCGCCCGGGCAGCCGCGGCGGTGCCGGGTACGAGCCGGGCGGGTCGGCGCAGTCGGGGGCGACGAGGACCGGAGGGGTTCCCGGGCCGCCGTGGGCCTGCCGGAAGTCGCGGGCGAGGGCGTGGGTGATCACCACGACCCGCGCGAGGGAGGGCCGGGCGAGCAGTTCGCGCTCCGCCCGGCGGATGTCGGGGTCGTCCCAGAGCAGGTGCGTCTCGTACACGAGCGGCGCGAGGTCCGGCGCGAGGGCGAGGCTGTAGGCGTCGCGGCCGTAGATCAGGTCGGGGGCGGCGCCGTCGGTCAGCAACTCGCTCACCCGCGCGGCGCGTTCCCGGTAGCCGGCGGCGCCGGTGTCGGGGGCGGGCACGGACCGGACGGGGAAGCGGTGCCTGGTCCCGTAGTAGGCGTGCGGGTCGTCGGCCGGGTACGAGCCGGGCAGCGCGTACAGGGTGACGTCGTGTCCGGCCTCGGTGAACGCGTCGCACATCCGCATGACGTGGATGCCGTTGGCGTAGACGGAGGGGATGCTGCCGCTGTGCAGGTAGGCGATGCGCATGCCGGCCTACGCCTGGGCCGGGGACGGGGGCGGCGTCCGCGTGTTCTCGTAGGCGGGTGGTCTCCGCAGGGCCGCCCGCAGGAGGTGCCGGCCGTAGGCGGCGGTGGCCCGCGAGCGCAGGGAGGCGAGCGCCGGCAGCGGCCCGTCGAGCAGCCGCGGGTCGTGGTACGGGATCCAGCCGCCGCCCTGCCGGCTGAAGCGCGGGGCGCCGACGCTGATCCGCTTGGTGAGCACGTACCGGGTCTCGTCGGTGGTGTTGGTCTCGGAGCTGTGGACGTGGTCGCCGGCGAACACCAGGATGTCGCCGGGATCGAGGGTGACCCGCACGGGGGTGCCGAGGTCCTGGCCGGGGGCGACGCGGAAGCCCTCCCGGCGGACCGGTTCCCGGTAGAGGTGCGGGTAGATGAGCAGACCG
The DNA here is from genome assembly GCF_044753005.1 of Kitasatospora sp. NPDC088548. Lineage (NCBI taxonomy): Bacteria > Bacillati > Actinomycetota > Actinomycetes > Kitasatosporales > Streptomycetaceae > Kitasatospora > Kitasatospora sp. NPDC088548. The sequence goes on along the minus strand of NZ_JBIVMI010000003.1, from coordinate 335,631 downwards.
TTGCCGGGGCGGACCCGGCCCAGCGCGATCCACAGGTTGACGGAGTTGACGGGCGTGTTGAACCACGAGTCGATGTGCGGGGAGTGCGGCACCATGAAGCCCGCGAGCGGGTCGAGTTCGGCGCGGCCGGCCACGGCGGCGTGCGGCAGCATGATCCGGACGCCGAGGTGGTGGCTCAGGTAGACCCGGGGGCCGCCCGGGGCCGCCCGCTCGGCGAAGGAGCGCACCGCCTCGGCCGCGACGGGCCGCAGCAGCGTCTCCAGCCGGGTACGGAAGGCGGTCGCCTGCTCGACGGTCGCGGCGGTGTGCAGCGCTTCGACACCGAGGCGCCCGACGGTGGCGGCGGCGTCGGGCGGAAGGGTCCCGGCGGCGGCGTGACCGGTGGCGCGGAGCAGCGGTTCCAGCGCGTCCAGGTGGTGCAGGCCGCGCCTGACCACCACGAGCCGGCCGTCGTCGACCACCTGGCGCAGCGGTACGCCGAGGCCGCCCGGGCCGGGGCGCGGCTCCAGGATCTCGTGCCGGCCGGTGGCCGCGGCACCGGGTTCTCGGGCGGGTGCGGACATGGGAACCTCCCGTTCGTCGACGGCGGTTGGTCGCGGGGGCCGCCCCGGGCGTCTCCGCTGCCGGTGGTCTCCCGCGGGTGCTTCGGTGCTCTCCTGCCGGGGGGCGGACCGCGGGTCAGGCGGTCCGTTCGTAGACGGACACGTGGTAGGAGCTGTCGGAGGTGTAGGCGCCGCCCTTCCAGTCGCCGAAGCGGTCCCGCAGGCGCAGCCCCGCCATCCCGGCCATCAGGTCGAGTTCGCCGGCATGGGCGTAGCGGAAGGAGACCGGGACGTGGTGCACGCCGTCGCCGTCGACGATCAGGTAGTCCGAGGTGTACTGCTGCGCGGCGCGGTCGACGCGGCGGGTGCGGACCGTCACCCCGCCCGGGATCGGGAGGGTGGCCACCGCGGCGCCCGGGTCGGCGAGCGCCTCGGGGACGTGGGCGTCGAGGACGAACAGCCCGCCGGGACGCAGCCGGTCGGCGGCGTTGGCGAAGCAGCGGACCTGGGCGTGCTGGGTGGGCAGTTCGAAGAACGTCCCGTTGACCACGTACACGAGGGCGAAGGTGCCGTCGACCGGGACGTGGCTGAAGTCCCCGGCGGTGACGGGGACGGACCGGCCACCCGGTTTGGCGCGGAGCCGGTCGGTCATCTCGGGTGCGCCCTCGATGCCGTGGACCTCCAGGCCCCGCGCGGCCAGTGGCAGGGCGATCCGGCCGGTGCCGGAGCCCAGTTCGAGGAGCGGCCCGCCGCCGGCGGCCCCGGCGAGACCGGCGAGCAGGTCGACGGTGCTGTCGGTGACGTACGAGGGGAACCAGTCGTCGTAGCGGGCGGCGAACGCGGTGGCGTAGTACGGGTCCTGGTCGGCCATGGCGGACGGTCCTTTTCGTGGCGGCGGGCACGGTGCGGGCGGGGTGCGGGCGGCGGGCGGAGTGCGGGCGGCGGGCCCGTCAGCCGAAGGGATGCGGCCGGCCGGGCCGTCCCGGTCCGGCGGCTCCGGCCGGGCCGCCCGGCAGCGGGAGGGCGCCCGGGGCCACGGCCCGCACCACCCGCAGCCCGGCCTCGGTGCCCTGCGGCGACGGGGTCGGTACGGCGATCACGTCCGCGCCGGTGTGCGCGGCCAGCAGTGGGCCCGGACCGGCGTGGTACCCCACCGGGGCCTGCGGACCGGCGTGGCCGTGGCGGGCTTCGGCGAGCCAGAGGGCCAGGCTGTCCTGCCGGTGGTAGGCCCAGAGCGCGTGTTCCAGCGCGGTGGCCGGCTCCGTGGCACCGGCCCACCGGGCCCAGGTCTCCCGCGCGACCGGGGTTTCCATGCTCCAGCGGACCATCAGGGCCTCGTAGGCCGCCTTCCCGGCCAGGGCCGGATACCGACCGGCCGGGCCGCAACGCGCCCCGAACGCCTGGCCGGTGCCGTCCGGGGCGTGGACGCAGACCACCACGCAGACGGCCCCGGCCGGAGCGGGCAGGAGGAAGGCCGTCGCCTCCAGACCGAGGAGGCCGAGCGACTCGCACAGCCCGGGGTCGGCCCGCCAGGGCACCACGACGGGGGGTTCGGTGTCGTCGCCGTACCAGCTGCGCCGGATCAGGTCGCGTTCCAGGATCTCCCAGAGGGCGTGGTCACGGGCCGTCGCCTCGTCCGGGTGCGCCGCCACCCCGGTGGATCCGGCGCTGATCCCCGCCCGGCAGCCGGGCGGGGGCCGGTGGCGCAGGTACACCGCTCCGGCGGGCACCAGGACGTCTCCCCCGTCCGTCAGCGACCGGCCGACCGCCCAGAGCAGGGCCGCGTCCCGCACGTCGCCGTCGGCTCCCCGGGCGCCGTGGACCAGCAGCGCAGGATCGACGGCCGGCCGGCCGGCGCGGTGCAGCCGCCGGTACGTGGCCCGCCCCGGGCCCGGCCTCCGCCTCCCGCCCGGCCACGATGTTGCCCATCCGCTCGATCAGTTCGCCCCTGGCCCGGACGGCGGTGTCCTGCGCGTCCTGCCCGGCCGCACTGCCGACGACGACCTCGTCACCGCCCGCACGGACGCCGGTGAACAGCGCCGACCGGGCCGCCGCGCGGGCGAACACGACGGCCGGCGCACCGGCGAACGGCCGGAACGCCTGGGCCTCCCACGGCCGGGCCGGCGCCCCTGCGGAGCCGCTCACGCCGACGCCTCCGCGCCGGCCCGGGCCAGCACCCGGCGGCCCTCGTCGGTGAGCGCGGCCCGGTGCGCCTCCAGCGTCGTGGCGGCCTGTCCGACGTCCTCGCGGTGCCGCGCGTACCTGGTGCGCAGCAACTCCTGGTCGAGGGCCGGTCCTGAGCGTCCGGTGAGGAGCCTGCGGTAGAACGACGCGCTGCGGGACAGGACCACCATCTGGTGGAACAGCCCACCGAGGGGGCGCCGGTCGGCGCGCAGCGGTGTCGCCACCAGGGCGCCCTGTTCGGCCGTGCGGTGCCAGAGCGGTGTCGAGATCAGCGCCGCGTTGCAGCGCTGGTGGGTGCCCTCGTGCAGCAGGGCCTCCGCCAGGCGCAGCGGGGCGGGCAGGCCGTCGGGTTCGTCCGTCAGGCGCTCCCGGCCGAGGAACACCGCGCCGTGCACGGTGAAGTCGGTGAACCCTTCGATGGCTTCGCCGGACAGCAGGGCGATCTGGCGCACGGTGTACGTCAGTTCGTCGAGCATGGCCGGCCAGACGGCGGCCAGGAGCCGGATCGCCTCGTCGGCGGTCGCGCGTTCGGTGTCCGTCCACGCGCGGACCTCGCTCGTCGCCGGTGCTGCTCCGTTGCGCGCTCCGGCGGCCGGGGCGGGCGGGGTGTCGGCGAGCGCGCGGGCGACCGAGCGGCTCAGGTGCGGCTGGGGCCCGGCGAGTTCGAGCCGCCACGGGCGGCCGCCGCAGTCCCGGCCGGGCACCGCGCGGGCGAGGGCCAGGGCCGTGTCGAGCCGGGCGGCGAGTTCGTCGTGGCGCTCCGGGGTGAGCGGACCGGAGCGCAGCGCGCGCTGCGCGGTGTGGGCGAGCTCGATCACGGCCGGGTGGCCGAGGTCGTCGGCCGTCAGGCCGGGGTGGCGCGCGGCGAGCGCGGGCGGATGGTGCGGCGGCGCCGCCGGACCGTCCGCTCCGGGAACGGGAACGGGAACGGGAACGGGGGCGGGGGCGGGGGCGGGGGCGGCCAGTGTGGCCCGGCGCAGCGCGCCGAGCGTCAGCCGGCAGACTCCCCGCTGGTCGCGCGCCGCCTCCGCCGCGTTCGGTTCGATGTCCACGTGCGCGCTCCTCTGTGCCGCCGCCGGTGGGCGATCCGCCGGGCGAGGCCGGTCAACGATGGATCAGAAGTGGCACGCGGCGGACCGAATGGCCGCCGCGTGCGTCACGCGGGGGTGGTCACTCGCCCGGAAGGTCGATCAGCAGCGGAAGCTCCGGCAGTTCCTCCGACGTGACGGGCTCGATGTCCTCGTACATGATCCGACTCCCTTCGAACCACCGGATCCCGCCCGGATGACGGGCCCTCGGCGCGCATTCATCATCCTCAGTGATCATGCGGCTTCCAAGAGTGACGATCCGCTTCCGGTGGGAACCGGCCGACCCGTGGGCAACGGGTTTGAACCGGGCCGGTGCCGGTGGAACCACGCGCACGGGCTGGCCGGTAGGGCACCGCACGGACCGGAACGACGGCGTCCGGTGGCGGCGCTTCCACCCCGGGAGAGCCGGACAACGTCCGAATCCGCGCGTGCCTCCGCACACCGGGACCGTCCAGAATCTGATCCGTGACGACCACGCGCCCCGCCCCACCGACGCCGGAGCGGCCACAACCCGGCCGCCTGGAAAGCCCCTTGCCCGATGCGCGGAGCGACGGCGCCCACCCCGCCGACGACGCCCACCCCCTCGTCGACGGCTACCCCGCGAGCCCCAGCGTGCGGGCCGGAGGCGTCCTGCGGCTGCACCTCTCGACCCGGGCGGACCGCTTCCGCGCCGACTTCTTCCGCTGCGGCGCCGAGGTCCGCCACATGGGCGGCACCGGCGGGCCCGGCCGGTACGCGCCCGCCGGCCGCTACGACCAGGACTGGCACTGGCCCGGCCATGACTTCACCGTCCCCGCGCACTGGCCCTCGGGCGTGTACATCGCCGTCCTGCGGCCCCACGCGTCCGGCCCGCCGGACCTCCCGGAGCCCGGCGCCGGCGCGGAGCACCTGGACGCCCGGCACTCGCGCCTGCTGTTCGTGGTGACACCGGCCGGGCCCACGAAGGCGCGGGTGCTGTACAAGGTGCCGGTCCTCACCTACCACGCGTACAACCAGAGCGGCGGCGGAAGCCTCTACGGATCGCTGCGCACCGACGATCCGCCGCCCGGCTCGGACACCCCGGTCACCCAGGCCGTCACCCTGCGCCGCCCCGGCGGCGGCATCGGCGGCCCGGTCAAGGGCTACCCCGACGCCCACGACCCGCGCACCCCCCGGCAGACCTTCGCCCACTGGGACGCCCCGTTCGTCGCCTGGCTGGAGCGCGGCGGTTTCACCGCCGACTACTGCACGGACCTCGACCTCCACCAGGACCCGCACCGCGCCGACGGATACCGCCTGCTGCTCTCGGCGGGACACGACGAGTACTGGAGCGCACCCGCCCGCCGCCACGTCACCGCCTTCCGCGACCGCGGCGGCAACCTCGCCGTCTTCGGCGCGAACACCTGCTGGTGGCGCGTCACGGTCTCGGCCGACGGCACGACCGTGCGCTGCGCGAAGCACCCGCCCGGCGCGGCCCCGGGCGTCGACGTCGACCGGCTGCGCGGTGCCCCCGGCCACTGGTGGGAGTCCGAACCCGAGAACACCCTGACGGGCGTCAGCTACCGCAACGGCGGCGGTCACTGGGAGGGCCCCCGGGCCCCGCTGGGCTTCACCGTCCAGCACACCGGCCACGAGCTCTTCGCGGGCACCGGACTGCGCGACGGCGACGTCCTCGGCGCCGAACACGCCCTCGTGGGGTACGAGTGCGACGGCGCCGCCCACCGCCGCGACGGCGCCGGGCGGGCGGTGGCGACCGGCGCGGACGGTACGCCGCCCGGCTTCACCATCCTGGGGGTGGCCGACCTCCCGGCCGATCCGGCCGCCGGCTGGCACACCGCCGTCCGGGAGGACGGCGGCCCCGGCCGGGCCGCGACCTTCGGCCTGTACACCAGCGGCGGTACGGTCTTCACCGCCGCCACCGTCGACTGGCCGCGGCTGCTCGCCCTCGACCCCCGGGTGCGCACCATCACCCACAACGTGGTCACCGCGCTGTCCTGAGCCCTGCCGCCCCCGCGCATCCCCGCACGTGCCGGTGCCGCCGGCACCCCGGGAACGGGCGTCGGCGGCACCGGCCGGGCGGTCAGCCCAGCTGCGGGGCGACCCGCGAGGCGATCAGCTCCAGGTGGTCGAGGTCGTCCAGGTCGAGGATCTGCAGGTAGATGCGCTGGGTGCCGTGGGCGGCGTAGCGGCCGATGGTCTCCGCCACCTCGTCGGGGGTGCCGGCCAGACCGTTGGCCTTCAGCTCGGCCACGTTCCGGCCGATCGCGTCGGCGCGGCGGGCGACCTCGGCGTCGTCGCGGCCGACGCAGGCCACCAGGGCGCTGGAGTACACCAGGTCGTCGGCCTCGCGCCCGGCCGCCTCGACGGCGGCCCGCACCCGGCCGAACTGGGCCGCGCTGGCCTCCGGCGAGACGAACGGCATGTTGAACTCGTCGGCGTAGCGGGCGGCCAGCGCCGGGGTGCGGGTCGGGCCCGTGCCGCCGATCAGGACCGGGATCTTCTCCTGGGCGGGCTTGGGCAGCGCGGGCGAGTCGGTCAGCGTGTAGTACTGGCCGGCGAAGTCGAAGGTGTCCCCGACCTTGGTGTTCCACAGCCCGGTGATGATGGCCAGCTGCTCGTCCAGCCGCCCGAACCTCTCCTTCGGGAACGGGATGCCGTAGGCGGCGTGCTCCTCGGCGAACCACCCGGCGCCGAGGCCGAACTCGACCCGGCCGCCGCTCATGGCGTCGACCTGGGCGACCTGGATGGCGAGCACACCGGGCAGCCGGAAGGTGGCGGCGGTCATCAGGGTGCCGAGGCGGATGGTGCTGGTCTCCCGGGCGAGGCCGGCCAGGGTGATCCAGGCGTCGGTCGGCCCGGGCAGGCCGGCCCGGATGGCGGCGGCCGGGTCGCCCTCCGGGGCGGAGCCCATCCGCAGGTAGTGGTCGGAGCGGAAGAAGGCGCTGAAGGCCCCGAGTTCCTCGGCGGTCCGCGCCACCCGCAGGAGGGTGCCGTAGTCGGCGCCCTGCTGGGGTTCGGTGAAGATTCGAAGATCCATGCGGCCCATTCTGGTATAGACCGCCCCATGATCCCCGGCGATTCGCCAATCGTCCCGGACGTCGGCCGGGCGAACGGCGGGCGTCCTGAGGGTGGCCAAGGTCTCAGCCCGGAAGCGCCCCCGGCCGCCTTTTCCACGCCGGGGCTCGCCTACGGTGGACGGATGTTCGCCACTCCCGACGAGTCCCGCAGGGGCTCCCCCGACCAGCCGGCCGGCTGTCCGCTGCCCGGGATCGTCGCCGCCTTCACACCGCGGCTGGCCGAGTTCGCGTTCGAGCCCGGCTTCGTCGCCGTGGTCGACCAGCACGCCGCCGAGCTGCGCGAACTGCTGTACGCGCAGGGGCCGGAGCTGCTGCCCCGGCCCCTGGACCGTGAGGAACTGTCGGACTACGCGCTGGGCTTCCTGGACGCGCTCGCCGAGATCGGCTGGCGCGAGCCGGTGGGGTACGACTACGCGGTGCACCGGCTGACGGCGATCTGCTGGCTGGTCCGCGAACAGGGGCTGCTCACGCCCTGACTCCGGGAGCCGCCGGGTGTCCTACCGCGGCTGCCCACCCGGCCGGCCGGGGTCGATGCCCGGGGCCGGCGGGGTGGTCGGGGTGGTCGGGCGGACCGGCTGGTTGGTCAGCGCGTCCGAACGGCCGGCCTGGTAGGCGCTGCCGCGCAGGTTGGCGCTCTCCCGCTCGGCGTGGTCCAGCCAGCGCTCCCAGCGCTGGCGCATCGGGATGATCAGACCGCCGCCGACGCCGACCACCAGGATCCCGGCGATCGAGGCGAGCACCGCGATCAGCACCGGGCCGGTGATGGCGGTGGCGATGCCGGCCTGGCCCAGCGCGGCGATCACGCCGAGCACCACGATGAACGCCCAGGCGATGGTGGCCACCGTGCGCCCGTACGAGGCGCCGGCGAGCGCGTTGCCGACGATGTCGCGGACGGCGTTGGCGATGGCCATCGCGATCACCACGATCACCACGGCGACGATGCCCCTGGGCAGCCAGGAGACAATGCCGTGGATCATCACGCTGATCGGGTTGGGGCCGAAGACGCCGAAGGCCAGTTGCAGGGCCATCAGCAGGATCGCGTAGTAGACGATCTTGCAGATGATGCCGGTCATGTCGTACTTGGATCCGCTCAGGTACCGGGTCATCCCGGCCCGCGCGGCCACCCTCTCGGAACCGACCCGGCGCAGCACCCGGTCGAGGACCTTGGCGATCACCTTGGCGACGAACCAGCCGATGACCAGGATCGCCAGGAACGCGAGGAACTGCGGAATGAACTTGGCGACCTTGGACCAGGCTTCGGTGAAGCCGGACCCGAAGTCGACGGAGAGTGCGAGCTGCTGAGCCACGGGAGTCCTCCACTAGGCGACCCGACGCCCGGAACGGCGCGGGGTACACCCCCCACCCTTCGTGGATAGCAGGGTGCCCGGACCACCGCGCGCGGCGGCGGCCGGCACTGATCCCCCCGGGTGAACCCGTCATCCGGCAGGCGGCGCGTACAGTGGCGGTCCACGGGACGGACGGCGGGGCGGGACGGTACACGGTGAGCGGGCACGCGGTGGAACGTACGGGCGGCGCGGACGGCGCAGGTGGTGCGGCCGCCGCGGCCGGACACCGGGCGCTGGTCTGGCGGGTGCGGCCGGAGCGGCCGGCGGCGGCGGTGCTGGTGCTGCACGGCGGCGAGGAGCACAGCCTGGCCAGGCCCGGCCCGCTCAACCTGCCCGGTCTGCGGATGCACGGCTTCGTCCGGGCGGTGCGCCGGGAGACCGCCGGGGCGGGCGTGGCGATCGGTACGGTCCGCTACCGCCACCGGGGGTGGAACGGCGAGCGCGCCGACGCCGCCCGGGACACCCTGGCCGCGCTCGACGACCTCGCCGGGCAGCTGGGCCCGGTGCCCACGGTGCTGGTCGGCCACTCGATGGGCGGCCGCGCGGCGCTGCGCGCGGCGGGCCACCCGAACGTCACCGGGGTGGTCGCGCTGGCACCGTGGTGCCCGGCGGAGGACCCGTGCGAGCAACTGGCCGGCCGGGACGTCCTGATGCTGCACGGCGACCGCGACAAGGTGACCTCCCCGGCCGACACCCGCCGGTTCGCGGCCCGCGGCCGGACGGCCGGCGCCCGGGTCTGCGGCTACACCGTGGTCGGCAGCGGCCACGCCCTGCTCCAGCGGCTCGGCGACTGGCACCGCGCCACCGCCCGGCTGGCGTCCGGCCTCCTCGGCGTACACGACCTCCCCGCCGCCGCCACCGCCGCGTTCACCCTGCCCCCGGGCACCACCGACGCCCTCGGTGTCCCCCTCCCCTCCTATCCGCGCACCGCCCTCCCGACCGGCGCCTGAGGCCGTGGCCCCGGCACCTGACGGATGGTCAGTGACTCCACCCGGGACAGCCTCCGGGCCGCTGCTGCGGAATGCTGCCGCAGGCCGGGGCCGGAGACCTGGTGTCCGCGATCATCGCCGTACCTGAGATACACCCGGGACGTACCCGGACTGCGCGAATCAGCCCGTCCGGGCCGTGACCGGGCCGGTCGGAGCCGGTTTGCCGAACATGGTGCAGACCACCGCGTCCTTGAGCGCCTTGTCGGCCTCGACGAGCTTCGGGGCGGCCCCGAACTCGAACAGGACCTCCGTCGGGACGAGAACGGTGGCGGTGCGACTGCCGGTGCGGTCGGTGAAGTTGGTGCTGGAGTACCCGGTTATTCCCCCTTCGTGGGCCCAGATGGTGCCGCACGGGGTGGTACCCGTCCCGATGCCCAGCCCGGAGCCGGGCCCGTTCACCGGATTCTCCGGGTCCGTCGGGACGGTGGTCCGCATCTGTTCCAGCTGAGCGGCGGGCAGCAGCTTGCCGGACATCAGCGCGGTGTAGAAAGTGGACCAGTCCCGCGCGGTGGACACCACCGCCCCGGCGGCCCCGCCCCAGCTCGGGTCATTGCCGGAGACGTCCACATGGCCGTCGTGGCGCACCCCGGCGATCTCCCGGAACTCGGTGGGCACATCCGGCGGCATGTGGGCGGAGTCCGGTTCGTAGCCACGGACGTACCGCCCGTGCCAGCTGGAGTCGGTGGCGAGATAGGTGTGCCGCAGGCCCAGCGGCCGGGCGATCCGGTCACGGATCAGGTCGGCCGGGCTCGCCCCGGTGACCTGTTCCAGGACCGCGCCGACCGCGACGTAGTTGGTGTTGCTGTACGACCACTTCGCGCCCGGGGCGAACAGCGGCTCGTGCCGCACGCCCACGGCGAGCAGGTCCAGGGAGGTCCACCGCCGCGGGTCCTTGCCGAGGATCGAGTTCAGGACGGCACCGTCCTCGGTGTAGTCGAACAGGCCGCTGGTGTGGTTCAGCAGCATCCGCAAGGTGATCGCCCCGCCGTTCGGGACCTTGCCCGGCAGCCACTTCTCCACCGGGTCGTCCAGGGTGACCTTGCCCTCGGCGACCAGCTGCAGAACGAGCGTGGCCATCATGGTCTTGGTGTTGGACCCCATCCGGAACTCGTCCCCCACCTCCAGCCGGTGATCCCGCCCGGCCCAGGGAGCCTGCTCGACGATCTCGACGGGCCGGCCGCGGCCGTCGTCCACCCGCACGATCACGCCCGGCGCCCCGGCGGCCACCAACTCCCGCGCCAGCTGCTTCAAGTGGGCCCGCTGCGCGTCGGCCCGGGCCGACGCGGGCGCGGACGGCGTGGCCGGTGCCGCCGAGGCGGGCACCGCGATCGCGGACACCGCCAACCCCACGGCCGACGCCGTCACCACGGCGGACAGCATGCGCGAACGGCGTGACCACACCGCACGATCCGACGAAAAAACATAGCGGGACATTGATCCGTTCCTCTGCGCTTCGGGTGAACTGGACGACCTCAGCCTCCGGCCCGCCACTGACAACCCGCGCACAGCGCGCTGTCAGGCGCCCCGGTGCCGGTAGGGCCAGTGCGGTGTCGGCGGCGCCGAGGACGGGTGCGGAAGGTGCGGGTGATGACCGGCCCCGCGAGGCGCCGGGTGACGGGCGGAGCCGTTCGCGGCTATTCGCGCAGTCCGATGGCCTCCACCGGGCGGGCGCGCAGGGCCAGTCTGGTCGGCACCAGAACGGCCGCCGCCGCCAGCGCCGAGGTCGCCGCCACGATCGCCAGATAGAGCAGCGGCGGGATGTGCGGGACCAGGGAGCCGGTCAGGCCCAGGCTCACCGTCATCAGCGGCAGCACCGGCACCGCGCTGCCGACCACGACCGCGATGAGGATCACCATGAGAGTCTCCGTCCGCATCATCCGCATCACCTGGTCCGGGGTCGCGCCCACCAGGCGCAGCAGCGCGAACTCCCGTGTCCTGGACAGGGTGGTCATCACCAGGGTGTTGGCGACGGCCACCGCGATGTAGCCGAAGACCAGCACCAGCGGCAGGGCGTTGCCGACCAGGCCGACCGTGGCCGTCCGCTGCTGGGCCGCGGAGAGGCCGCCCTTGTCCCGGACCAGCACACCGGGGTAGCGGTCGTTGAGCCCGGTGAGCTCGTCGATCACCCGCTGCCGGTCGGCGCCCTCCTCGGCCCGGACCAGGACGGAGTCGTACATCCGGCGCGAACTGTGCTGCAGGACGGTCTGGTAGGACAGCGTGACGTCGCCGAAGCCCAGTCCACGGCGGTAGACGGCGACCACCCGCGGTTCCATCGTCTGCCCGTCGGGAAGGTGGAGCCGCACCGTGTCCCCGACGCCCGCGCCGAGGGTCCCGGCTGCCGCGCTGCTGAGCGCCACCGTGTCCGCGGACAGCCCGTCCAGGCCGCCCTCGGTCACGTCCAGGTCGACGAGCCGGTCCAGTCGGCCCGGGGTCAGCCCCTGGGCCTGGTATTTGAAGATCTCCGGGGAGTCGAGCATCCGGATGGAGGCGAACAGGTCGATCCGCACGGTGCCGGTGGCGGACTCCACTCCGTCCAGGCCCTCGATGAACCGCGGGGCGTCCACCGGCAGGCCGTCGGCCTCGCTGGTCACGGTGTAGTCGGCCACCACGCCCGCCCGGGCCTGCTCCTCGGCCGCGCCCGCCGTGGTGGTGGGAATGAACAGCTGCACCGAGGCGAAGCCGATCGCCAGGATCAGCGGGCCGATGCCGGCGGCCAGCCGGCGGGCGTTCGCCCGGGTGTTGGCGACGGCCAGGCGCCCCAGCCGGCCGAACCACCACTGGAACGGCGCGGCCAGCAGCCGGGTCGCCCGGGCGACCACCGGCGGGGCCAGCATGAGGATCGCGATCACCATGACCAGCCCGCCGCTGGCCGCGCCGGCCGCCGCGAAGACACTGCCGAAGAACAGCGGCAGCAGCGCCGCACCGAGGCCGAGGACGAACAGCAGCACCCCGAAGAGGACCCGGGCCCGGCCGAGGCCGGGCTGCTCGGTCCGGGCCGCGCTCAACGCCTCCACCGGCCGGACCGACACCACCCGGCGGGCCACCGCGAACGCCGCCACCTGCGCGGCGATCACCCCGATGACGACCGCCGCGACCATCGGCAGCGGGCCGTAGGAGAACTCGAAGTCCTCGGGCACCACACCGATGACGGAGAGCGCGCCGCGCAGCACCTCCGCGGCCGCCGCACCGGGGATGCAGCCCAGCACCGACGCCACCAGTGAGACGACCAGTGTCTCGCCCGAGATCATCTTGTGGATCTGCTTGGGTGTGGCGCCGACCACGCGCAACAGCGCCAGCTCGCGCCGCCGTTGGTGGACACCCAGCGCCAGGGTGCTGCCCACCACCACCATGGTGATGAGGATGACGATGCCGCCGAGCGCGCCCGCCAGCTCCCTCAGACTGCCCCGGGCCGTGGCCACGTCCGGGTTCTCCACGCTGCTGCGCCCGTCGCCGGTGCGGACGTCGGTCCGCGTGCCCTTGAGCGCCGCCCCGACCCGGTCGGCGAGCCTGCCGGTGTCCGTGCCCTTCGCCGCCAGCACCCCGATCGCGCTGACCTGGTCGGTGCGGCCGAACAACAGGCGGGCCTCGTCGTCGGTGAAGAAGACCGGCGGGGTGCGCAGCGCCCCGCCACCGCCCGTGTAGGTCACGATGCCGACGACCTTGTACGGGCTCGCGGCGCGGGTGGAGGCGATCCGGACGCTGTCGCCCGCCTTCACCCCCGCCCGGTCGGCGACGGACTTCTCCAGCACCACCTCGCCGGCCCGCCGGGGCTCCTGACCGCTGCGCTCGAACGGGCCGAGCCCGACCCCGCCCCAGTTCGTCCCGATCGAGCGCCGGTCACCGGCCCCTCTGACCAGCTCCCCTTTCCCGTCGACGAGTTGCGCGGGGAAGTCGAGAACGCCGACGGCCCGGCCGACGCCCTCGGTGCGCGCCACCGTGCCGACCAGGTCGGCGGGGACGCCCACCGCGTCGGTGAGCGCCTTGGTCTTGCTCTTCTTCCCCTCGTGCACCGTGAAGGACCTCTCACCGCCGACCACCACCGGTGCGCCCGCGTACCGCTGGACCGGCACCCCCGACCCGATGCCGGACTGCAGAATGACGCCGAAGGCCGTGATGAGCACCGACGCGCCGAACAGCGCGACGAAGGCCCCGACGAATCCGGCCCTACGCTCCTTGACGGTCTGTACGACGAGCCTGAACACGCCTCACCACTCCCCCAGTCCGGTCATCCGCTCGGCGACCCGCTCAGGAGTGGGCCGCGTCATCTCCTCCGCGTGACTCCCGTCCCTGAGGAACACCACCCGGTGCGCGTAGGAGGCGGCGACCGGGTCGTGGGTCACCATGACCACCGTCTGCCCGAGGTCGTCGACGACCTCGCGCAGGAGCCGCAGCACCTGCTGCGCGGTGCGTGTGTCCAGCGCCCCGGTCGGCTCGTCCGCGAACACCACCTCCGGCCGCGCCGCCAGCGCACGGGCGATGGCCACCCGCTGCTGCTGGCCGCCGGAGAGCTCGGCGGGCCGGTGGTTCATCCGGTCCGCGAGCCCCACCCGCGTCACCAGCTGGTGCATCCACTGGTGGTCCGGCCGACGCCCGGCGAGCATCAGCGGCAGGGTGATGTTGTCGGCCACGGTCAGCGCCGACATCAGGTTGTACGCCTGGAAGACGAAACCGACCCGCTCCCGGCGCATCATGGTCAGCTCCACCTCGCCCAGGGTCGACAGGTCGGTTCCGCCCAGCACCACCGAGCCGGCGTCCGGGCGGTCCAGCCCGGCGGCACAGTGCAGGAAGGTGCTCTTGCCCGACCCGGACGGGCCCATCACCGCGGTGAACGAGCCCCGGGCGAAGGCGAGGGACAGGTCACGCAGCGCGTGCACGGCCCCGGCGCCCCTGCCGTACGTCTTGCGGACCCCGTCGAGGCGCACCACCCAGCGCGGGTCCGGAGCGGCGACGCCGTCCGGCCGGGGCTGCGCCGCGTCCTCCCGTGCGGGCGCGTCCGGGAGCCCCTCCGTCCGCATTCCGCGTTCCCTTCCGCCCACTTCCGGCCCTCCATCGCTCGTACGCACAACCCGACGTTCACGACGGTAGGTTCACGATGGAACGGGGACCAGGGCGTGCACTGGAGACCCGATGGTGCAGAAAACTGCCACCCGCGGTTGGACCACGCACGGTGGTAGGGTGATCGAAATGTCGACTCGGAGGGTCTGAAAAGCCGTGCGAGCGCCCTGGGTTGCCGCGCTACGACGGTTACGGCCCGAGCAGTGGATCCGCCGGACGGTGATCCGTTTCCCGCCCACCGCGGGCTATCTCCTGATCTGCCTCGGCACCGGGCTGGCCGGGGTGGCGGTGGCCTACCTGATGGTCGCGGTCCTCGCACTCTGCCTGGTGGGGACGGGCTTCCCGCTGCTGCCCGGAGCGCTGCGGGTGGTGCGCCGGTTCGCGGAGTTCCACCGCGGCCGGGTCGGGCGTCTGCTGGGAGCCGGGGTGCGCACCCCCTACCGCGACCTGGAGCCCGGTGCGGCCGCGCCCCGGAGGCCGTCCCTGCGCGATCCGGCGGTCCGCAAGGACCTGCTCTGGCTGATCACCCACAGCGTCGCCGGGACGGCCCTGTGCGCCGTCGCCCTGACCGTGTGCGGCCATGCGGTCAACTGGCTCACCGCGCCGGTCTGGTGGAAGCTCGCGCCGAGCGAGCGCGACGCGATCATCCTGCTGAACGTCGACTCGTGGCCGAAGGCCGTCGCCGCGGCGTTCGTCGGCGTCGGCTACGCCGTGGTGGCGATGGCCGCGGTGCGGCTGCTGGCCGGCGCGCACGCCCGGGCGTCCCGGTGGCTGCTGACCGCCCGCCCGCGGGTCGCGCTCGCGCAGCGCGTCCGCGAACTGGCGGTGACCCGGACGGAGGCGCTGGACGCGCACGACGCCGAACTGCGCCGGATCGAGCGGGACCTGCACGACGGGGCCCAGGCCGCCATCGTGGCCGTCTCACTGCGCCTGGGCATGATCAAGCGGGCGCTCGGCCAACGCCCCGAGCAGGTCCCGGAGATGGTGGACGCGACCCAGCTGATCGCCGAGCAGGCCCTGGAGTCCCTGCGCCACCTGGTCCGCGGGATCTATCCGCCCGTGCTCGCCGACCGCGGGCTGAACGACGCGGTGCGGGCGCTCACCGCCCACTGCGCGGTCCCCGCCAGGATCGACATCGACGAGACGGCCGGCCCGCCGCCGCGTGCTCCGGCCGCCGCCGAGGCCGCCGCCTACTTCGTGATCTCCGAGGCGCTCACCAACGTCGCCAAGCACAGCGGCGCGCGGAGCGCGCTGGTGCGGCTCCGGGTCACCGCCGACGCGATCGCGATCAGGGTGGAGGACGACGGCAGGGGCGGCGCCACGGAGGGCGCGGGGAGCGGGCTTCCCGGACTCAGGCGGCGGGTCGCCGCCTTCGACGGGACCACCGAGCTGTTCAGCCCGCCCGGGGGCCCGACCGTAGTGAAGGTGGAAATTCCATGCGGATCCTGATCGCCGAAGACAACGCCCTGCTCCGTGAGGGGCTGGTCCTGCTGCTGGGCAGCGAGGGACACGAGGTGTGCGCCACCGTCGAGAACGGTGACGACCTGCTGCCCGCGCTGCTCGAACACCGCCCGGACGTCGCCGTGGTGGACGTCCGGCTGCCGCCCACCTTCCGGGACGAGGGGCTGCGGGCCGTGGTCGAGGCCCGCCGGCAACTGCCCACGCTCCCCGTCCTGGTGCTCTCGCAGTACGTCGAGCGGGCGTACGCGACGGAGCTGCTCGCCCAGAACGCCGCCGGCGTCGGCTACCTGCTGAAGGACCGGGTGGGGCGCGCCGAGGAGTTCCTCCAGGCGCTGCAACGGGTCGCCGACGGCGGCACGGCGATGGACCCCGAGGTCATCTCGCAGCTGATGGTCCGGCGGGTCGGGGCCGATCCGCTGTCCGCGCTGACCCAACGCGAGCGCGAGGTCCTGGCGCTGATGGCGGAGGGCCGCAACAACGGCACCATCGCGGAGCTGCTGTTCATCACGGAGAGTTCGGTGAACAAGCACATCGGGAACATCTTCGCCAAGCTGAACATGCCGACGCCGGAGAGCGGCCACCGCCGGGTGCTCGCCGTGCTGACCTACCTCCGGGCCTGAGCCGGCGCCGGGCCTGAGCCGCCGCCGGGCGGACCGGGGCGCGGCGCCGGGTGCCTGCCGGTCGGAGGTGCAGAGAACTGCACCTCCGACCGGAAGCAGGCCCCCGTGAAATCCCCCGCGCCCGGCTCCAGAATGAAGTCGTCGAAGGCGGAACCAGCGCCAGGACAACGGACACACGCAGCCGCCGGATCCCACGGGAGCCGGGAAGGACGTCGGCCGCGGTCCCTCCCCGTACCAGTTCGAGTCAGGAGCAGTCATGTCAGATTCAGCCGGCTGGAAGCCCCCGAAGGAACGTCCGATGTGGCCCTGGGTCGTCCTCGCGGTGGTCGCCGTCGGCGTCCTGGTCAACGTGCTCCTCACGATCTGACGGGCGGGCCGTCGCCAGGGCAGGAAACCTCCGCGCTCCCGGCCGGCCGGGCGAGGCGCAGCTGTTCCTCCTCCACGATCAGCGCCGCCAGCGACTGCTCCGAGATGTCGACCGCTTCAGGAGTCGATTCGGCCACGTCACTCCGGCGCGCGTATTCGTCGAACAACCGGCTCTTCGCGCGAAGAATCTCCACCATCCGCTGGTCGACGCTGTCCGTGGCCAACAGCCGGTGCACCCGCACTCGCCGCACCTGGCCCATGCGGTGAGCCCTGGCTATCGCCTGGCTCTCCATGGTGGGCTTCACCTGCGGTTCGCAGAGAATGACAACCGAGGCCGCTTGGATGTTCAGTCCCACACCTCCGGCCTGGATCTGGCTCAGCAGCACCGCATGACCCTGCACAGCGGCGAACTCGTCCACCACGTCCTGCCGTCGAACCGCGTCCAGGCCGCCGTCGACCGGGCCGAACGCACGCTGTCCCAGGGCCTCCTGGACAACCGTCAGAACATCTCGGAAGAACGAGAAGACAACGACCTTCCATCCGTTGTCCGCGGCCTCCTCGACAACTTCCATCAGCCGCTGCAGCTTCGCGGACCTCTCCGGGTCCGCGTACGCGGCACGGCGCATGGCCATGAAGTTCCCCTCGGCGACGGCCAGCCGGTAGGCGGCGAGATCGGATGCCGTCAACTCCTCCCATTCGTCGACATGAACGACGTCGGGAAGCTCGGTGAGAACGTCCTGCTGATTACGGCGGAGGTAGGCCGGGGCGACTGCCTTGCGAAACGACGTCGGCCCTGCGGCGGCCGAACCGCTGTGGATCCGGGGCAGCAGATCAGGCTGCAGATAGTGGACGAGGTTCCGGAACTCCTCCACCCGGTTCTCCATCGGGGTGCCGGTGAGGAACAGGACGCGGTCGACGCGGCCGGTCCACTCGGCCACCGCCTGAGAACGCTTGGCGCCGTGGTTCTTGACGTAGTGGGCCTCGTCCACCACGACCATGCCGACCGGGACCTCCTCCGGAACCTCCAGCCGGCGGAGTCCATCGAACGTCAGGACGGCGACGCCGCCGTTTCCGAGCCATTCGGCGCGCGCCGCCTCCCTCTCCTGGCCATGGAACCGGAACGCCCTCAGCGTGCTGCGTGACTCGATCTCCCTGACCCAGTTGACGAGGACGCTGGCCGGGCAGACGACGAGGAAGTGTGTGCTCCCGTGCGCTCGAAGATGCGCGAGCACGGCAATCGCCTGAACGGTCTTCCCGAGGCCCATCTCATCACCGATGATCACCCGCTTCTGCGCGAGGGCGAAGCGGGCACCGAACTCCTGGTAGCCGCGGAGCGAGACCTTGCACCGCGTGTCGTTCAGTGGCTCGGCCCGGACCCGGTCCGACAGATTCTCCGGAAGGAAGCCCTCGGAGGCGGTGACCCCGTCGGGGCCGAATCCGGCGGTCTCGGCGAGGACACTGTAGAACTCGGCCGAGCGGACTTCGAAGTCCGCCCATGCCTCGATGTCCGTGACCAGGGGGCGGAGAAGGTCCACGGACGCCTGGGCGAAGAGCACGGCCGTCCCTTCGCCCTCCATCTCCGCGACGAGGGCGTCGAGTTGATCGACCGCGGCGAGCGCCTGCTGTCTGCGCTGCCGCCCGGCGAACAGGCCTCTGACAACGCCCCGGGCCGGCTGGGCGGCGGACATCAGGGCGGCGACCTCACCGACGACACGCTCCGCGGTGTCCCTGGCCCGTCTCGCATCGGGCCCGGCGGCGACCAGCCGTTGGAGCGCGATGACCAGTGCGGTGCCGGCCGGATCCTGGTGGTCGATGTCCAGCCGGATGGCCACGGTCCGCTCGGCGGCCCGGGCGATCTGCCCCGCGGCGGCAATGGCCTGGGCGGCAGTCTGGGCCCCGACTCCGGGGAGCAGTTGAAGCGTGTAGGGCGTGGCGTCCACAACCTGCCGCACGGTCCTGAGCCCGGCGGCCTCCAACGCGGCGACGCGCAGCCGCCCCTCGGTCACATCCTTCAGCCGGGCCAGGGGGATGGCGTCCAGCTCGTCCCGGACCAGCCGGCCCCTCAGGCCGGCGGCGGCCTGGCACACCTGCTCGACAGCACTCCGGTGATCGCCGATGACCGCGCGAGCGACCGCGTGGAGCCGTTCGCCGTCCGCGAGGACGACCTTGGGCTTCCGGACGGTCCGTTGCCTCTCTCCCACTGACGGCTCCTGTCCCGACTCGACCGTGCGGCGCCCTCTCCGGGCATCCCCATGATTCCATCCGGGCGCCGGGTCGCCGGCCCGGCCCGGAGCCTGGCGGAAGTGACAGGCCACGCCCCGGATGTGCACACCCCATGCATGCCCTGCGAACGTTCCCGCCCGATTCCGGTCGGAATTCGCGCATGTACCGCCCGGCCATGTCCGCTGCTTTACCATCGCCCAGCCGTCCGGAAGTGCCGCGTCCACAAACAGAAGGACGGATGGGAACTGTTCGCACTCTTGCCGACGCAACTGAACCGTGATTAGCATCGAGGCAAGTTTTCCGGAGGAGGTGAATATCAATGAAGGAGATCGAGGAGACGGAGTACGAGGCTCCCGCGCTGCTGCCGGTCGGTGAATTCAACGAGGTGACCACCTGGTACGGCTGGGCGAGCAACGACGGTGAGGGCGTGGCGATCATCTGATCCCGCCCCGACAGCACGCTGGTGAACGGAGGGGTTGTGGGCAGCACGTCCTGGTTCGTGGCTTTCCCGGGGAAAGCCGAAGGCCCGGCGCCCAGGATCCCGGTGCCGGCCGACGGCGTGCGGGTGGTGCACCACCCGTCGGGGCGTCCGTGGATCGTCGCGGATGCCTCACACGCCCGGCTGGTGGTCGCCGGCACGGGTGCCAGGCGCCTCGCGCTGTTCGGCGAGTTCGACGCCGACGCCGGGCGCCTGGCACGGCTGCTCGACCGGCACGACGACGTGCCCGGCCTGCTGGCCGCGGCGCACCGCGTCCCGGGCAGCTTCCACCTGATCTGCGCCGACGGCGATGCGCTCTGGGTCCAGGGCAGCGCCTCCGGGCTGCGGCAGGTCTGCTACGCCCGCCACCCCGAGGGCGGCTACGCGGCGGCCGACTCGGTGGAGCCGCTGATCGACTGGAGCGGGGGCGCCCCGCGGCCGGAGATGGTCGCCTGGGGGCTGGTCCACCCCGGCTTCGACTACGGCCTGACCGACGGCACCCACTGGACCGGTGTGCACCGGCTGCCCGCCGACCACCGGCTGCGCCTGACCGGCGACCGCGCCGACACCCGGCCCTGGTGGCGGCCCCCGACCGACGGGCTCCCGCTCGCCGAAGGGGCACCACTGCTGCGCGCCGCGCTGGAGGAGGCGGTGGCGGTCCGGGTGCGCACCGCGGCCGGCCTCTCCGCGGATCTCTCCGGCGGCATGGACTCCACCTCGCTCTGCTACCTGCTGGCCGGCCAGGACGCGTCGTTCCGGTCGTTCGTCGAGCAGACCGTCGACCCCAACCACGACGACGCCCGCTGGGCCGCCCTCGCGGCGCGCGAGATCGGCCGGGAGCTGACCGTGCTGGGGCCGGAGGACGTACCGGGCCCGTACGACGGCATCTGGGACGGCGACACCGGCCTGGTCACCGAGGTGCCCTACGGCCTGGGCGAGCCGTACACGCTGATCCGCAACCGCACCCGTAAGACCGCCATGTCCCGGCTGTTCGCCGCCACCGGTGCGACGGTGCACATCGGCGGCTTCGGCGGCGACGAGCTGTTCACCGTCGCCCCCTCCTACTTCAGCGACCTCTACCGGACCGCGCCGGTGGCGGCGGTGCGCGGGATCCGCCCGCTCGCCCGGCTCCGCCGGTGGACGCTGCCGCAGGTGGTCAGGTCGCTGGCCGACCGGCGGACGTACGCCGCGTGGTTCACCCAGGAGCTGAGCACCCTGCACCTGCCGCGCCCGGCCACGGACGGGCCGACCGTCGGCTGGGGGCCGGCCCTGCACCTGCCGCCCTGGGCCACCGCGCACGCCGCCGAGGCGATCCGGGAGATCGCCCGCGAACGGTCCGGCGAGATCCGCCCGCAGGCCGGGGACCGGGCCTCCCACACCGCGGTGGCCGGGCAGCGGATCGGCGGCCAGCGGCTCGGGCCGCTGCGGGACCTGATGGAGCGCTCCGGGGTGCTGCTGTCGTTGCCCTACATGGACGACCACGTGCTGGAGGCCGCGCTGGCCGTCCCGCGCGGCGAGTCGCTCCCGGGCCGGGGCTACAAGCCGCTGCTCAAGGCCGCCATGGGGCCGACCGGGAGCGGGGCGCTCTCCCGCTCGACCAAGGGCGAGTTCAGCATGTCGGTCTACCGCGGCCTGCAGCGCAACCGGCGGGCGCTGCTCGCCATGGTCGAGGAGCCGCTGCTGGCCGAGCACGGCCTGGTGGACCCGGACGCGCTGCGGGCGAGCATCCGGGACACCATGCGCCCCCAGCACGAGACGGCGGCGCTGGAGCTGACGCTCGGCGCCGAGGCCTGGCTGCGCACGGTGGCCGGGCGGACGACCCCGACACCGAGGGAACCGGGAGGAATTCTGGTGAACAGCTATCCGGTGGCGCCGTGACGCCGCGCGTGGTGCCACACGTCACCCTGGTCCGGGAGAGCGAGGCGGCGGTGCTCCTCGACAAGAAATCCGGGAAGTATTTCCGGCTCAATCGGCTCGGCGCCGACGTTTTCGAGCTGTTATCCGCCGGACAATCCCCGGAAGAAATCACGGAAACCCTCCGGAAAAGGTTTCCGGCGGCCCGGGAGAGAATTCCCGAAGACGTCCTCCGGCTGGTCGAACAGCTGCGCGCGGCCCGGATCGTGGTGGACCGATGACCCTGCACATGACCCCGGAGCCACGCGCCTGGCTGCCGCCGCACCGCCGGATCGTGCCGCTGCTGGCGGTCGCCGCGAGCCGGCTGCTGGTCACCACCTCCAGCCCGGACCGGCTGGAGCGGCTGCTGCGCCGGCTGAGCGCCAACGCCCGGCCGGCCTCCTACGCCCAGGCGCTGCGGGCCCGCGAGGACGTGGTCTCGGTCAGCGGCCGCTGTGCCGGCCAGTACTGCCTGGAGCGGTCGGTGGCCGCCGCCCTGCTGGTGCGGGCACGCGGCGGCTGGGCGGACTGGGTCTCCGGGGTGAACCTCGCGCCGTTCGCGGCGCACGCCTGGATCGAGGTCGACGGGGATCCGGTGGGCGAGCCGCTGCGGTTGGACGGGTTCCACAAGAACATCCAGGTCTCCCGCCCGCCTGACCGGGCCGGGCGGGCGGCCACGGCGGACGGAGAGGCATGACGATGGGCACCCTGGACACCGCGGCGATCGCCAAGGAGATCGCCGCCAACGGCTACGCGCTGGTACCGGACTTCGTGACCGGGCAGGCCCTGACCGACGCGGTCGCGGCGATGGAGACCTACTTCCCGGACCCGGAGGACGGCCGGACCACCGCCGAGGAGGTCGCCGCGCTCAAGCACGCGGTGCCGTTCCCGTTCTCCGCCAACGCGCTCAACCGGCTCTCCCTCGACCCGCGCGTGATCGAAGTCGCCGAACACCTGCTGGGCGACCCCGACCTGCGGCTCACCAGCTCGTTCATCCAGGCCAAGTACGGCACGGCGTACGGGCCTTCGATCGACCAGACGCTGCACAACGACGCCTGGGCCGCCAGCAGCCTGCTGCCGCCGCGCGCCGACGGCGTCTACCAGCGGCTGTTCGGCATCGTCTACCTGACCGACGTCACGGTGGACACCGGGCCGACCTACGTGGTCGCGCGGGCCGAGCAGCTCGGTGTGCCGCTGCTCACCGCGACCGGCAAGGCCTCCTACGAGAAGGAGACCTACCCCGAGCTGTACGAGCGGCAGCGCCCGATCGAGGCGAAGCGCGGCTCGGTGCTGCTCTTCGTCGGTGACATCGTCCACCGCGGCGCCGGCTACCAGGGCACGCACGGCCGGCGGCTCGCGCTCTTCTTCAACATCCACGCGGCGGTGGCCCGTTGGACCGACAAGCACCTGTGGTCGATGCGGCCAGCCTCGCCGGGCTGGGACACCTTCCGGGAGTTCATGGTCGAGCTCTCGCCGCGCCAACGGCACCTGCTCGGCTTCCCCCCGCCCGGGGACGGCTACTGGACGGAGCAGTCGCTGGAGCGGGTGGCGGAGCTGTACCCGGGTATCGACACCGCCCCGTACGTGCCGGCCGAGCTCCGCGCGGGCCGCTGAGATGACCACCGACCTCGGCGACCCCGGCACCCGCCCCACTCCCCCGGCCGCTCTCCCGGCCACCGGACCGGAGCGGCGGGCCGCGACGGACGGCTTCGCGGAGCGCGCCGCCCGCGGGCTCCGCTGGCTGGGCGAGGCGCTGGCCCTGGGCCCGGGCTTCGGGACGGCCGTGGACGCCGCCGTGCCGCTGCTGTTCGACGGCTGGGGGCACCGGGACTCGCGCGGCTCCGACCCCGCCGATCCGGCCGCGCGGGTGGCACCGTTCGAGTACTCGCTGGTGCTCGGCGACGGCGAGCCCGAGCTGCGGATCTTCCTGCGCCCGCTGCCCCCGGCCGGGAACACCACGGCGCTCGGCAGCTGGGAGCAGGGCTGGCGGATCCTCGCCGAGCTGGAGCGGCAGAACGTGGCCACGACGGGCCGGGCGGCGGTGCTGCGCGACCTCTTCCGCCCGGTCAGCCGGAAGGCCTCGTTCGGGCTCTGCCTGGCCGCCACGGTCCGGCCCGACGGGCTCTCGGGGGTCAAGGTCTACCTGGACACCCTCGCCCGGGGCCTGGCCCGCAACCGGGAACTGGTCGGCTCCGCGCTGGAGCGGCTGGGCCACGGCGAGGCCTGGCGGTGGCTGCGCGCGCACGACCCGGCGAGCATCGAGGTGCCGATGCCGGCGGTGTTCTCGCTGGACCTGGTGGATTCGCCGGCGGCGCGCGCGAAGTTCTACACCACCGTCACCGAGCGGTCGGCCGGTGAGCTGGAGGAGCGGATGGCCCGGCTCTCCGCGACCGCCCGGCAGAGCACCGCCGCGTTGCTGGACGCCCTCCCGGCCGCCGGGCCGCAGGCGCTGGCGGCGCCGGGGGTGCGGCCGACGCTCTGCTGGAGCCTGACCGCGCGGCATCCCGGGCGTCCCGAGGACGCCACCCTGTACCTGCCGTTCAACCACTACACCCCGCACGCGGCGCCGACGCTGGCCCGGCTCGGCGGGCTGCTCGCACCGGCGGTGCGGGGGCGGGTCGAGGCGCTGGTCGCGCGCTGTGCGGCCGCCGCGCCCGAGGGCGCCGCAGCCAACCCGTTCCACTGGGCGGCGGCCAAACTGGACCGGGCCGACGGCGAGCTGACGCTCTATCTGGCCGCCGACCGGGTCGACGCCGCGGCCCGCGCGGAACGCTGAACCCCCGCGGCACCCGGCGCCGCGGGGGTCCGGGCGGGAGCAGTGCGAGCGATGGCCCTCAGGCCGAGTGCTCCGGAGCCCGAACGGCCGGCGCCGGGAGCACCGGCTCCGGCCCGGGCGCTGCGAGCAGCCGGGCCGGGCGGGCCGCGAGCAGAACCCGGAGCGCACCCACCCAGACCAGGGCGGCACCGAGCAGGTGCAGGATCACCGCCGCCTCGGGCAGGCCGGTCAGCGACTGCACCACGCCGATCAGGCCCTGGGCCAGCACCACCAGCAGGAAGACCGCCGTCCGGCGGCGCGCGGCGGCGCCGGACGTGTCCCGGGGCAGCGCCGCGAACAGCACCGCCGCCAGCACCAGCACCACCGCCGCGAGCAGGCCGTGGACCACGGTGACCGTCGTCCAGTCCAGGCCGATCCGGGGCACGTCGGAGGAGTCGCCGGCGTGCGGGCCGGTGCCGCTGGTGACCGTACCGACCACCACCATCACGGCGGTGACCGCCACCAGGGCCGTCGCCAGGCCCCGGGCGCGCTCGGACGGCGCGGCCCCGGCGGGCCCGCCGCGCGCGTCGTCCAGCGTCGCGTCCCAGGTGACCGCGGCCGCGGTGAGCAGCAGCATCGCGGCCAGGAAGTGCGCCGCGACGATGTACGGGCTGAGCTTCAGCCAGACGGTGACGCCGCCGACCACCGCGTTCAGCACCACGATCCAGAACTGCGCCCAGCCGGCCCGGAGCACCCGCGGCACGGGGGTGCGCTGCAGCCGGGCGGCGATGATCACCCAGCCGACCACCACGCAGAGCACGCCGGTGAGCATCCGGTTGGAGAACTCGATCGCGCCGTGCAGCCCCATCTCGGAGGTCGGCGCGAGCGTGCTGTCGGTGCACATCGGCCAGTCGGGGCAGCCGAGGCCGGAGCCGGTGACCCGGACGACGCCGCCGGTCATGATGATCCCGATCGCCGCCACCACCGAGGTCACGGCCGCCGCCCGGACGCTCCGCGGTCCGAGCGTGTAGCGTCCTGCCAACCAGGACAAGGGGGTTCGCGCCATCGGGGCCATCCTCGATCGAGTCGTCGTTCGGTGGGCCCAGCCTACGACGGCCTTACGGATCGGTGGTCAAGGCCCTCCGAAGCGTCACGACGAGCACGATCCGCCGGGCACCCGCCCCGCTGTCCGCCGCGGAGCAACGCCTCCGCCGGCCCGGCCGTCCGCGGGAGGCGCGGGCGGCCGGGGCTGGGGCGCGCTCAACGGAGGATCAACCTTGATGCTCGTGCACCGCGTTGGCGCCCTGGTTCTTCTTCCACGACTTCAGCTCCGGCAGTGCGCCCGCCTTGACTCTCGGCCACACCATGAATCAAGTCGACTAATTCCCAAATGAGTTGATAAGGTCACCCGACCCCCTGCCCCGCGAACCGCTTCCGGTGCGCGGCGATCAGGTCGCGGTACCAGGCGTACGAGGCCTTCGGCGTGCGCACCTGCGTCGCGAAGTCGACGTGGACCAGACCGAAGCGCTGACTGAACAGTCCCTCCGCCCATTCGAAGTTGTCGAGGAGGGACCAGGTGTAATAGCCGCGGATGTCGATGCCCTCGGCGGCGGCGCGGGCGAGGGCGTCGAGGTGGGCGGCCATGAAGTCGATGCGGGGCTGGTCGGGGACGGTCTCCTCGGCGACGGAGCAGCCGTTCTCGGTGATGGTGACGGGCGGGAGGGCCTTGCCGTACAACTCGCGGAGGTTGAGCAGGAGTTGAGTGAGAGCCTCGGGGACGACGGGCCATCCGAAGGCGGTGTGGGGGACGTCGGGGATGTCGACCAGGTCGAAGGGCAGGCCGGGTTCGGTGGGGGCGGCGACGCGGGTGGGGTTGTAGAAGTTGAGGCCGAGGCCGTCGAGGCCGGGGGTGTGGATGAGGTCGAGGTCGCCGGGGCGGACGGCGCCGAAGATGTCGTCGGGGACGCCGAGGGCGGAGAGGTCGGGGTAGCGGCCGAGGAGGACGGGGTCGGTGAACAGGCGGTTGTGGAGGGCGTCGTAGGCCGCCGCGGCGGCCAGGTCGGCGGAGTCCGAGGAGGCCGGCTCGACCGGGGTGAGGTTGTTGGAGAGCATCGCCTCCAGACCTCGGTCGTGGAGCAAGGACGCGGCCAGGCCGTGGCCGAGGAGCTGGTGGTGGGCGGCCGGGAGGGCCTCGAACATCAGGGTGCGGCCGGGGGCGTGGGTGCCGAGGGCGTAGCCGTACACGGTGTGGACGAAGGGCTCGTTGAGGGTGATCCAGGCGGGGACGCGGTCGCCGAGGCGGTCGGCGACGACGGTGGCGTACTCGGCGAAGCGGTACGCGGTGTCGCGGTTCAGCCAGCCGCCCCGGTCCTCCAGGCCCTGCGGGAGGTCCCAGTGGAAGAGGGTGGGCAGCGGGGTGATGCCGGCCTCCAGCAGCGCGTCCACGAGCCGGTCGTAGAAGGCGAGGCCGGCCGGGTTGACGGCGCCCGCGCCGGTGGGCAGGACGCGGGGCCAGGAGACGGAGAAGCGGTAGCCGTCCAGCCCGAGGCCCTTCATCAGGGCGATGTCCTCGGGGTACCGGTGGTAGTGGTCGCAGGCCACCGCCCCTGTGTGCCCGTCCCGTACGGCCCCGGGGCGGGCGGCGAAGACATCCCAGACGGACGGGCCGCGGCCGTCCTCGTCCACCGCCCCTTCGATCTGGTAGGCGGCGGTGGCGGCACCCCAGCGGAACCCCGCCGGCAGGTCGAGACGATCCGGCATGACAGCCTCCTAACTAATGCGAGGATGACTCATGTTACTGACGTCACGCTGGAACACCAGAATGAGGTCGACGCCCCGAGATCGCGGACCTCAACGACCGCCGAACCCACTTGCCCCTCAGCAGTCGAAAATGGGTGCACACATCACCATTCTGTCTGATTCACGCAGATCTGGGTTCATCTCATCCACCCGCCATGACACCTGATTCCACCTCATGGCACCGGTTCCGTGAGAGGCGCGCGAGAGGACCGTGAGCCGCAGTGAGCTCCCTCACCGCGGCTCAGCGGTGCACCGACTCACCGCGAAGAGCTGTGGAACCATGGCATCTCTGCCCCTCGGAGTCAAAGAACGTGCTTGTTGCAGTGGCCCAGAAAAAGGCCGCTTTCCGAGAAGCCGCAGTGGAGCACGGCTGAAGCCCGTGGGGTGACGCGTCGGATGCGGCGACTTGCTGCGTCGCATTCGATCGCCAGGATGCGGCCGTTGACATTCTCCGAGGCCAGACGCCCCAACTGGTCGTAGCGGTGGGCCAGCTCAACACCCGGGGCGACCGCACTGGCGAGGCGGCCCATCCGATCGTAGCTGTAGGTGATGCGTTGCCCGGCAACGTCCTTGGCCACGAGCCCAGGACGCCATACGTGTAGCCGATGCTCTGGGCACTGGCGACACACAGCCACCACCGATCCGCCCGACGCCGCCGCCATCCCCTCTTCCCCATCACTCACGCCTGAAGCCGAACATGACAGAACGCCGCCCCTGGGTGCTTCAGGTCTCGCAGGCCCGCCCGGTGCTCGGCCCGGCCGAACTGGCCGCGCTGGATGGCCTGTTGCCGACCGCGCGGCCTTCCGCACCGGCCTCGCCCTCCTCCTCGACGGCGTCTCGGCGGCCCCGTCGGACGCGGCGCCGTAACGCAGCCGGCCCCACCGGATACCGCTCCGGTGGGGCTCCTCGGCGACCGGCCACGTCGGCACCACGTCGAGCGGCCTTCCGGAGGCTTTGCCGCCACAACGGCCTGGGCGCCCCTCCGAAGGGTTTCGGAGGGGCGCCACCCCGTCGGCAGCGTCCGACGGCGTCACCTGGGATGCCGGTTCAGCAGGCGGCGCTCCGACTCACAGAGATTCCGAAAGCCAGAGCAAGAAGTCTTCGCCCACCTCCCGAATGTCCTGGTCATCGCTCATTTCGGCCTGCCCGACCAGCCGGTGAAGTGCCGGCCGGTCATTCAGATGCCGGAACAGCTCGGCCAGCCTTCGATAGTCGTCTGCGTCCGCCGTCCGCAGACGCGCGTCGACGATTTGCCGGACAGCCGATATAACGACGTCCGTCTGCCCACTCGCGATCACCCGCCTCGCGGCAAGTGCCCATCCAGGTGAAACCGCGTTGTCGATCAGCTGATCAAGCAACACGGGAACATCTTCCGGCAACACCTCGAGGAACGAGAGGGCTGCGCCTCGCTCCCAGTTGGACCCCTGCAAGGCAGCTGCCAGGACGTCACGACGCGACTCGGCGTTCCGGTAGAAGTCGGCCCGGACATCGGCGGCCCGCCTTTCGGCTGCCACGACTGCCGTCCACAGGTCTTGATCAGACTTCCGAGCGTCCACGGGTCTCCTAGGTCAGGGAAGCTTGACGCCGATGTTCTGCCAATTCATGCTCTTGATCAGTCCATCGAATTCCTCGAACGTCATGCTCCTCGTCGGATAGATAGTAGAGTGCCCCATCGGCATGGGTCCACCGACTCCAGCGCCGTCCGCAATGATGCCGAGGCCATCGGGCAGCGGAGCATTCGGTGCCCGAACCTGGCCGCTCAGGTTGGCTGCGCGAAGGTTTTCAACGGAGTCGAAGACCGACAGCCCACTCACATTCAGCGCCTCCAAACTGGCAGCCGAAGGGCCGTGAACGAATCCTTCAGGATCGACGTCAATATCCCTCCCCGAACGGACGCGTGGGCCACCGGCGATAAGGCAGTCTGGTCCTGCGTTGTGGACGAGGACTGGCGTGTTACCTGCCAGTACATAGTACGTGTGGTGGTCATCGACCGTGAGGTTGAAGCGGTCGGCGACACCGGGTTCCGGGTCGAGACTCGCGACGACCGCCGTCGATCCGTCGGGCGTGGACAGGTGGTGGCCGGGCTCGAGCTTGCCGGCCGGCACCCAGGCGCCGGCCGTGTCGTCCCAGAAGGGGTGATTCGCCGTCGTGCGGAGAACGGCCTGATTCCCGTGCGCGTCCGAGACCGTGACGTCGAGGAGGTCCTTGTCGTGGTTGATCCACAGTGCGCGGACCGTGTCACTTCCGGCTGGTGCTCCGGTTTCCCCATCACCGGTCCGGACTTCATCGCCCGGCCCGACGCTCGCGATGTCCTTGGTGCTTCCGTCGCCGAGCAGGACCTGGGTGTCCGGGGAGAAGCTGCACCCGGCGCCGCCGAAGCCCTCCCCGAGCTTTCCGCCGGCGTACCCCATGGCGGCACCGGCGACCGCGCTCAGGATCATCTTCTGCGTGTCTTTGCAGTCCTCGACGCATTGGGCGGCCATGCCCGATGCCGCGCCCACCATCGCGAGGCAGCCCGCGCCCCATGTCTCGGGGCAGAGTGCCGCCCCCACCAGGCCGACGATCATGCCCGCGAGCTGGCCCTTGGCGGCGTCCCACAGTTCCTCGAGGGTGAGATCGCCGAGCACCATGTGCCTGGCCCGCTCCTCGATCGCCTGGTACGCGGGTGTTCCCGGGACGTTCCAGGTCTTCGGGCTCTCCTCCATGATCATATGGACCGCTTCCTTGAAGTTGTCCAGACGCTTCTTCGGAACCTTGCTCAGTACGTCGGCCGACACCGAGCCCTTGGGAGCCGGGGTCGGGGGCTTGGTCACCACTCCGTGGTGGATGTATCCGCTACCGGGGTCACTGGGGTCGATCGGCCCCTCGGTGACGACCCGCAGCGGGTTGTCCGGCCCGGTGCCGGTCCCGCCGATCGGAGTGCCGATGCCGCACTGGTCAGCACGGCACAGGCCGCTCGGGTCACTGCTGTTGACCGGATCGTTGCCGGAGTAGGCGTAGGCGTTCCACTGCTGGGGGGAGTTGGGGTCGATGACCGGGTCGGGGTTGAGGAACCGGCCGGTGCCGGGCTGGTACTCCCGGGCACCGAGGTTGGTGAGGCCGGTGGCGTCGTCCTTGGTGCCGCCGACGAAGCCTCGCGAGCCGGCCCAGGTGGTGGGCTGGTTGCCGCGGGGCTTTCCGAAGGGATCGCTCAGCCGCCGGGTCTCGGCCAGCGTGGCGCCGTCGAGGGCGAGGACGCCGGTGCCGTGGTGGTCGGCGATCTGGTAGGTCGACTTCCCGCCCTGGCGGACCAAGGTGGTGCCACCTGGAATCGGGTAGTAGCGGACACCCGTGACCGCGTTGGCGGAGCCGACGGTCGTGTCGTAGACCAGTTCGTCGTTGCCGAGCGTGATGGTGATCCTGCCCGGGTCCCGGCGGATGAGCTGGTTGCCCGAGGCGTCGTAGAGATAGGTGGTCGGTCCCGCGCTCCCGGCCTTCTGGTAGGAGGTGAGCTCGTCCTCGCCGTCCCAGGTGAGGGCCGTGGTACCGGACACGTCGGTGATGGACGTGGTGTTGCCGGTCGCGTCGTACTGGAGGCTGGCCGAGCTGGTCCCGCTCGGGGAGGTGGTGGTGGAGGACACCAGGGCGTGGGGGCCCCCGGCGCCGCCGCCGGCATTGACCGTCCCGGGGACCGGGAAGGTCTGGTTGACCGTGGTGTCCTTGGTGCTGTCACCGGACGGGTCGTGCTGGACGAGCTGCTTGCGGTTGCCGGTGAGGTCGTAGCCGTAGCTCTGCCAGTACGGGGCCGGGCCGCCGACCGTGGTCCTCGCCGGCACCTGGACGCCGCTGGTCGGCGTGGCGTTGGCGCACGAGCCGATGCCTCCGACCGCGGGCTGCGCGGCCTGGGTGAGCGCGCCGGTGTCCGACCACGCGGTGGTCAGCCGGCCGAGGTAGTCGTAGCCGAAGCACTGCAGGTCGGTGGAGGACGGGGTGTTGTCCGGGACGTTCCGGATCGCCGTGATCTGCCCGGCGGTGTTGTAGGCGTAGGTGAGCTGCTGGACGGCTCCGGTGGCGGCGGTCTGCTTGTCGACGAACTGGGAGAGCTGACGGCCGGTCGACTCGTCGTAGGTGTTGGTGACGACGATCTGGGTGCCCCACGGGTTCGCGGTGGAGCGGATGTTGCGGCCGTAGGCGTCCCAGTCCGAGGACAGGTCGTAGGTGGAACCGCCGAAGGCGCCGTAGGTGCTCAGCGGGCCGTTGGCGTCGTAGGTGTAGGTGATGGTCTCCTCGGCGATGTCGCCGACGGCCGAGCGCTTGTCGGCGGTCAGCGCGCCGGTGATCGGGTCGTAGACCGCCTGGTAGGTGTAGGTGAACGGGGTGGCACCCTGGCCGATCTCGGTGCCCGGGATCGTGGTGGTGCTCTTGGTCGGGTGGTAGGCGGTGTCGTACGCCAGCACGGAGCTGGTGTACGCGATGCCCGACGCCCCGTTCACATAGCGGGTCGAGGTGGCGGGCTTGCCCTTGAGGACGGTGTCGTAGGTGAAACCGGTCAGCTGGTGGTCCGTCGTGACCGATCCCGAGTAGGTGCCGATCAGGCGGCCAAGCAAATCGTAGGTGTAGGAGGTGGTCTTGTTGCGCGCGTCCGTGACGGAGGCCAGCCGGTTGTCGGCGTCGTAGGTCTTGGTCGTGGTGCCCACGTCCGGGTCCGAGACGGTGGTCTCCCGGCCGCGCTGGTCGTAGCCGTGGGTCCAGGTGTTGCCCGCGGCGTCCTTCTGCGTTGCCAGGTGGCCGTCGGCCGTGTAGGTGTAGGAGGTCACGTCCGCGTCGGCCGGGTTCCCGGTGGCGGTGGCGGTCCGGTACTGCCAGAACTGGGCCTTGTGACCGCGCGCGTCGGTGACGGTCGAGGTCGGCGTACCGCCCGCGGGTGGCGTGACGTCCGTCCGGTCGGCGCCGGGGTAGGCGCTGGTCACCGTGGACTGGACCACGCCGTAGGCGATGAACTGCTTGCTCACCGGACGGCCCAGACCGTCGTAGACCGCGTAGGCCTGCGCCGGAACCTCCTGTGTGGTGGTCAGGTACGGTGTGGTGCCGGGCGCGGCCTTGTCGTTGTACCAGGGGCTGTTCGCCCGGGTGACCCGTCCCTGGGAGTCGTACACCGTGTCGCTGATCAGCCGCCCCTTGTAGGCGGAGAGCGCCGGCGTCGCCTGGGACTGGACGATCCGTCCCTCGCCGTCCATGATGTCGATCTTGACAGCGTAGGAGCCGTTCGCGAGCAGGTCGGAGGTAGTCACCGTCGGAGGCACGGCCTTGCCGTTGACCACACCCGGGAGCGTGTAGGCGAATGTCCTGTTGGCGCTCGCCTTGGTGTCCCGGCCCGGCAGCCACACGCTGGTCAACCGGCCGAGCGCGTCATAGGCCTCGGTGGTCGTCCGGCCGTTGGGATCCGTCACCGTCAGCGGCAGCGATCGCGCGCTGTCGTAGGTGGTGGTGGTGACCCGGCCCGTGGCCGCGTCGCTCGAGCCGGCCGGCGCCGGGCTGGTCACGGTGACCCGGTTGGGCAGTTCACCGGCGTTGGCCGCGGAGTAGGCGGTGGTGACGGTCGCGCCGTTGAGGTGTGCGCCGTCGGTGGCGTTGGGGTCCGTCGTACCCGTGATGCGTCCGTAGCCGTCGTACGTCGCGTTGGCCGAGGTGAACTGCGGGGCCCCGGCCGAGTCGAAGTGGTCGAGGGTCAGCGTGCCCGTCGCGTCGTGCGCCGTGCCGAGCTCCTTGAAAGCCCGGCCGTCGTACAGGGTCCGCTTCCACGAGACGGTGTTGGCCGCCGTGGGCGTCGCGGTGCAGGCGTTCGCGCCAGAGACGGCCACCGACTCGGCGACCACCTCCATGACCTGCAGGTCCGACCCGGCGGCGTAGTCGGTGCGGGTGCAGAGGTCCGGCAGGCCGTCGACGCTCTCGGCCGAGGTGCTGACCCGGTTCCCGTGCGCGGAGTCGGTCTTCGTGGTGGTCGTGGCGGTCCGCCAGGTTCCGTCGGCCTTGAGCGACTTGGCGGTGCTCGTGGTGGTCGTGGCCGCGTACCGGGCCAGGAGCGCGGGCAGGTCCGGGCCCTGGCTGTGGGTGGCGGTGGTGACCGGTCCTCCGCTGTAGGAGGTCACCGTGTAGCCGACGACGGTCGCACCGGCGTCCGCACTGGTGTAGGTGTCGTCCTCCCGGTCCTGGCCGGAGAGCCAGTCGGCGTCGGTGGCCCCTCCGCCCATCGGACCGGCCACCTGGACGCTGCGGCTGGTGCCGTTCGCCAGCCGGTCGCCGTCCATGCCCTGGTAGAAGGTGGTCGACTTCTTCG
This sequence comes from Kitasatospora sp. NPDC088548, assembly GCF_044753005.1. NCBI lineage: Bacteria > Bacillati > Actinomycetota > Actinomycetes > Kitasatosporales > Streptomycetaceae > Kitasatospora > Kitasatospora sp. NPDC088548. The sequence goes on along the minus strand of NZ_JBIVMI010000003.1, from coordinate 302,460 downwards.
ACTGCGGCCCGTCGTTGCCGCTGCCGGAGACCTGGGTGACGGAGGCGTAGCCGCGGAACTGGTCCCAGGTGCGGACCTTGTCGTCGGTCAGCGCCGAGTCGTTGTGGCGCCAGGCGGCCTTGCCGTAGCTGTAGTTGGTCACCATCGACACCGAGCCCGGGGTGCCCGGGTTCAGCGTGATGCTGGTGACCGGGTACTTCAGGAACCAGTCGTCCACCGAGGTCGCCCCCACCCGGGAGCCCGGCGGGTACCACTTCACGTTGTAGCAGGACCGCGTGTCGCTGTCGGCGGAGGCCGGCATGACGTTGTTGACCCGCGAGCAGCCGGCGTCGGCGTAGGTGACGCCGATGGTGCTGCCGGTCTCAGTGGTGATCATCTGGATGCGCGGCCGGTTGTAGGCCGGCGGCGCGGGCACCAGGTTCGTGCCGTCCACCCGGTTGGGCAGCAGCATCGCGGTGAAGGACACCGCCGGGAGCGTGACCGGGCCGCCGGAGGCCTGGCTGTCCTGGCCGGTGCGCTGGATCGAGGCGAGCCACGGGACCTGGGTGTTCTCGGTGGCGTTCTGCACGTTGACGAACGTGTGGGTGAGCGCGTACGAGTCGACGGTCCGGTAGGTGCCGTTGACCCGGACCTGGGCGGCGACGGACGCCAGCCACTTGGTGCTCCAGAACGTCGGCCCGTACTTGGTGCACGTGCCGGTCGCGTCGCACTGCTGGTCCAGCGGGACGTCCGGCCAGTTCGCCGCGTTCGCCGAGGTGCGCTGCGCCGGGGAGCAGGCCGCGTCGGAGGTGACGCACCGCTCGGTGGAGTTGAAGACGACCTTCACGGCGGGGTTGTAGGCGCCATTGCCGTTCAGCTGGTCCGACAGCAGCTGGCCGTAGCCGATCGTGGCGGGCACGCCGGCACGGGTGTAGGCGGTCCTGGTGCCGTTGCCGTTGTTCTGGCCGCCGCCGCGGGCGTAGTAGTTCGTCTCGGGCGTGTAGGTATAGGTGGTCAGGTTGCCGTGCGGGTCCACGACGAAGTCGAGGTTCCAGCGCCACGCGGCCTGGCACCACGACCCCTGGCCCTTGGCCGGGTCGTAGCACGGGTCACCGCTCTTGGGCGAGTACACCGGCACGGTCCAGGCCGAACCGCTCTCCGCGCCCAGCGTGGTCGGGTTGCCGTTCACGTCCGGTAGGTGGTTCAGGCCGAAGTAGTAGACGATGCCGCTGGTGTCGGTGACCTTGAGGTAGGAGCCGTTCCAGGTGCCGTTCGTCGCACCGGTCAGGAACTGCACCTTGGTGCCGTCGTCGCCCTTGATCCGCCAGGTGCAGCCGGACTGTTCCATCGCGGCGGGGGCCCCGGACGGGCAGGAGGAGTCGTCCGGCACCAGCTGTCCCGAGTGGTTGCCCAGCGAGAGGACCAGGTTCGCGCCCGCCCAGCACTCGTCGCCGGAGTTGGTGATGCCGTTCAGCGAGCAGGGCTTGAACGACCGCTCGACGAAGCCCTGACTGTAGTCCCAGCCGTCGCCGATCCAGGAGGCCTGGGAGTTCGTCGAGGAGGTCTTGCCGTCCACGGCGGACGAGTCGTAGGAGAGCGTCGGCTTCGGGGCCGTGCCGCCGAGCGGCGCCGGCACCTGGATCGGGTAGTCGTAGGTGAACGCGCCCGACGAGCCGCCGGCCGTCCACGCCTGCGACGGGTCCAGCGAGGTGGCCGAGTAGTCGCCCGCGCCGCTGGACGAGCCGGAGACCACGCCGACCGTGGTCGAGGTGGTGGGCGTGGTGGGTGCGTCGGTTCCGGCGAGCGGGACGTCGGCGACGAGCTTCTTCGTCGACGGGTCGTAGTGCGAGTCCAGCGGCGTCTGCTTCAAGCAGTCGGGTGCCTGGGGCGTCGTCGTCGAGCAGTTCGGCAGGAGCACCAGCTGCGCCCGTGCGGCCCAGTTCGCTCCGAACGCCCCGTCGAGGCCGGCCGCGTCGACCTCCAGGCGCACCGGCGGTGCGTCGCCGGCCCCGGGGCGGGTGAGGGTCACCGCCATGCCCGGGAGGCCGGCCGCCGCGGTGGTCCTGGCATCGGCCACGTCGACCTGGATCGTCTGGCCCGCGACGGGCGAGCCCGCCAGGGGCGCGATCGTGACCGGTAGCCCGGGAGCGCTGGAGCCGTCACCGGCCTGCGGACGCCCGTCCGCTCCCAGTGCTCGCGCCTCCGGCGCGGACCCGAGCCGTACCGAGGCGTGCCCGCTCGGGGCCCCGGCCACGCTCTTCGGAGGCGTCCAGGTCGGCGGGACCGGATGGGCCGGTTTCGGGACCGGTACGGGCGCGGCGTCCTGGCCCGCGACCGAAGCGGTCCTCGGCAGCGGCGTGTTGGGCGGGGACCATTTCCGCGAGTAGTCCGGCCCGTCCGCGGCGACCGCGAACGACACTGGGCCCAGCAGCGTCCCGAGGACCGCGACCGCGGTGACGGAGGCCAGCCGCCACGGTCTCCCCTCGCTTCCCCCGATGCGCCGATAACTCCCTGATCGTCTGAATAACACCGTCCGTACCCCCAATATCGTGATGCCTGAACCCGGAATTAAGGTCCGTATATAAATCGGCGGATTCTAGCGACCCCCACTCACGGCCGGTCAAGACATTCCGCGGAGTGACGTTTATCACAGGATGTGCAAAATCAATCATTCCCGGCAAGCCGGGCACCGGCCGTCGAATTCCGCTTGCCGTCGCCGCCGGGAACCCTCCACCGTGCTTCTGACCTGTGCCCACACAGGTCCTTTTGCGATTTCTTTGGGGGGAGATTCCCGTTTTGAACAGAAGAAGCCGCCGCACCGGTGTGCCGGCCAGGGCATTGGCTGCGACGGCAGTCCTGGCTCTCACGACCGCCCTTGCGGGGCCCATCACCCATGCCGCCGATGCGCCGGCGGTGCCCTCACAGGCCGACATCGACGCCGCCACCGCCGAGCTGATGAAGGAGCGTCCCCCGGCCGACGCGACGGAGACGGCCATCGCCGAGGCCAGGGCCACGCACAAGAACGTCCCGATCGAGTCGCTCACCACCGAGTTCAGCGAGACCGTGGCCACCCCCGAGGGCCACCTGGCGCTGACCAGCCACCCGGACCAGCAGCGCGTCAAGCGCGACGGTGTCTGGCAGGGGCTGGACGCCACCCTCGCGGCCAACCGGGACGGCACGTTGTCCCCGAAGTCGGCGGCCCAGGGCCTGGTGCTCTCCGGCGGCGGGGACGGGCCCATGGCCACCATGACGAGCGGCGACGGCAAGAAGCTCTCCCTGACCGCCCCGTTCAGGCTCCCCACGCCCACCGTCACCGGCGACAGCGTGGTCTACCCGTCCGTCGCACCCGACATCGACCTCAAGGTGACCGCCACCAGGCTCGGCGGTCTGAGCACCGTCCTGGTCGTCAAGACCCAGGCCGCCGCCGCCGACCCCGTCCTGAAGAACCTCCACTTCGCCACCACGGCCGACGGCGTCAGCGTCAGCAGCGACGAACAGGGCACCATCACCGCCACCGCGGCCGACGGCAAACCCCGTTGGACCGCCCAGGCGCCGCAGATGTGGGACAGCAGCACCGCTCCCGCGCCGAAGGGCGCCCAGCCCAGCGCCGCGGCGACCGGCGCAGATCCCGCCGGCCCGTCCAAGGCCTCCCCCGCCAGCACCGCGGGCGGCCCCGGCACGGCCGCCAAGGTCGTCACGATGCCCGTCAAGGCGGACGCCACCGGCATCGACCTGACGCCGGACCAGGACGTGCTCGCGCACGGCACCGCGCCCTACTACATCGACCCCGCCTTCCTGCCGTGGTCGCTGTCCGCCAACTCCTGGACCTGGGTCCAGTCGGCCCACAACGGCTCCAACAACTGGATGCGCCAGGGCAGCGCGGACAGCGACCACCCGGGCGTCGGCGTCTGCGGCACCTACCCCAACGGCGGCAGTTGCTCGCCCGCCGACAAGGAACGCAGCTTCTACCAGTTCGACATCAGGTCGCTCGGCGGCACCGTCATCCACTACGCGACGATGAACATGCAGGAGTACGTCTCCGCCGACTGGAACTGCGCCACCACCTACCCGCTCAGCCTCTACATCACCGGGCCGATCGGGAACGGCACGGCCTGGTCCAACCAGCCCGGACAGGTCAGCGGCTCACTCGGCACCGACTGGGTCGGCGGCTCCGGCCGCAACGGCTGCTACGACAACGTGCCGTTCGCATACACCATCACGGGCGCGATGCAGCAGTACGCCAACTACGGTCAGCTGACCTTCGGCCTCTACGGCGACGAGAGCAACGCGTACGGTTTCAAGCGCTTCACCTACCAGCCCTCGCTGTACGTCGAGTACGACCGCGTTCCCAACACCCCGACCGATCCCGGGGTGTGGCCCGCGCCCAAGACGGTCAGCCCGCCGGCGACCAACCAGGCCTGCGGCGACGGCGACGCGAACCACTGGGCCTGGCTCGGCGCCGGTTCCAACCAGGACAACGCCGTCTGGCTCAACGCCACCGTCTCCAGCCCCACCCAGGCCCAGCTCTACTCCTGGGACCACATCTGGGACTACAACCTCCCCGGCGGAGTCGCCGACGTGGCCAGTGGCTACACCCCGCTCGTCAACAGCGGCGGGGTCACGAGCTTCCAGGTGCCCGGCAGCGTGATCAAGGACGGCCACGCGTACGGCTACGGCATCATGGCCACCGACCAACTGGACGGCGTGCCCTGGTCCGCCTCCACCCCGGCCTGCTTCTTCAAGGTCGACCTCACCCCGCCGACCGTCACCTTCCCCACCACGGTCGCCGACCCCAGTAAGCAGTTCCCGCCCTCCGGCAACGGCCAGACGCCCCAGATCTACGCCGGCCAGAGCGGCGGCGTCCCCTTCACGGCCGTCGACCCCGCCCCCAGCGGCGGCTACTCCTCCGGGGCCGTCTGCCTGCGCTGGAGCTTCGACCCGCAGCTCGTCGACGCCACCTGGAAGTGCGGCGGTTCCATGCCCACCGGCCAGATCCCGGTGACCGCCGCGCGCTGGGGCACCAACGTCCTCTACATCCAGGCCGAGGACAACGCCGGCAACCTGTCGCCGGTCGCGCAGTACGCCTTCTACGCCCCGTGGAACCCGAACAGCCCGGCACCGACCTTCGGTGACGTCACCGGCGACACGCTGCCCGACATCCTGACCGCCGACCCGAACGGCGACCTGCGGGCGTACAGCATCCCCGCCACCGCGCCCAAGGCCCCGCTGGCCGCCCCGAAGGCCAAGTCCCCCGGTGGCGACTCCTGGGCCAACTACCGCGTCACCCACCGCGGCAGCCTGCGCGGCGGCATGAACGTCGACGACCTCATCGTCCACAAGGACGGCGGCCAGATCCTCTACTTCTACAAGAACCCGGGCAACACCGGCGTCGACGGCGTCTTCGACAGCAACAGCCTCCTGGCCAAGCCCGCCTGCGACCCCCAGCGGACCGACTGCACCGGGTACAACGTCACCGACTGGTCCACCACGCTGCGGATCGCCGCCAGCGGCGACCCCACCACCACGAACCTCGACGCCGGCAAGAAGTTCCTCAACCGCACCGGCCTGTTCACCGTCGAGACCGGCCCGGACGGCTCGGGCGCCCTCTGGTTCTACCCCGCCGTCGGTGACGCCGCGTTCGGCGCGCCCACCAAGCTCGCCGGCACCGGCTGGAAGGGCTGGGACCTGCTCTCCCCCGGCGACTGGGCCGGCCAGGGCCACCCCGGCCTGTGGGCCCGCAACCAGAGCACCGGCGAACTGCGCGGCTACACGTTCACCACCGGCACCGTCGCCGTCAGCGACCCCTTCGGGGGCACCGTCAACTACCCCACCATCACCGGCATCGCCACCGACAGCCAGATCGGCTACGGCGTCACCGGCGCCAACTGGCCGGTCGTCGGCTCCGACGGCGACCTCACCGGAAGCGGCTCCCCCACACTCTGGGGCATGACCCCCAACGGCATCACCCAGATCTGGACCGGCCACTCCACCACCACCGCCCCCTACTACACCTGGACCACCGGTCCGACCGGTGTGCTGAGCACCTACGCCGAGAACGGCCCCATCGCCTTGGCCTCCCAGACCGGCAGATGCATGGACGTCCACGGCGCCAGCTCCACGCCCGGCTCGGCCGTCCAGCTCTGGGACTGCAACGCCAGCAACGCCCAGTGGACGTTCCAGCCGGACGGCACCCTCCGCACCCACGGCGGATGCCTGGACGCCACCGGAGGCGGCACCGGCAACGGCACCCCGCTGGAGCTCTGGACCTGCGGCAACGCGGCCTCGAACCAGATCTTCCTCCCCCGGCCCGACGGCACCGTCTACAACCCCTACTCCGGACGGTGCGTCGACCTCCCCGGGGCCACCACCACCAACGGCACGCAGCTCCAGCTGTGGGACTGCAACACCTCGATCGCCCAGAAATGGGTTCTCCCCGCCCGAACCTGACATTTCCGGATACTGATGACCCAAAAGGAAAGGTCGGCGTCGCCATGAGCTGACCATTTCACGTGAAATGCCCCCCGCACACCCGGCGGGCCACCGAAATTTCCGTACCGGCCGATATCGGCTCCATGAGCGGAGGCTCCGTCGAGATTTTCGGCGGGGCCTCCGCCCATGCGGACGGGAAATCCGGACGACGGCGGGACAACCCTGGAACGGAAGGCCTCGTCACCGCGCGAACCGTCAGGCCCTGCGGGAGGTCCCAGTGGAAGAGGGCGGGCAGCGGGGTGATGCCGGCCTCCAGCAGCGCGTCCACGAGCCGGTCGTAGAAGGCGAGGCCGGCCGGGTTGACGGCGCCCGCGCCGGTGGGCAGAACGCGGGGCCAGGAGACGGAGAAGCGGTAGCCGTCCAGCCCGAGGCCCTTCATCAGGGCGATGTCCTCGGGGTACCGGTGGTAGTGGTCGCAGGCCACCGCCCCTGTGTGGCCGCCCCGGACGGCCCCGGGGCGGGCGGCGAAGACGTCCCAGACGGACGCCCCGCGGCCGTCCTCCTCCACCGCCCCCTCGATCTGGTAGGCGGCGGTGGCGGCACCCCAGCGGAAGTCCGCCGGCAGGTCGAAGCGGTCGGGCATGACAGCCTCCTGACGAGAACATGAGGGACTGTCATGTTAGCGGCGTCACACCGGAACACCAGAGGCCCGTCAACAAGACTCCGCCTCCGTCACGGGCCTGGGTTCCGGATGAATGGACTTCGACAAGGCCACACACTCCCTGGCGGTGGAGACCCGGCTCGTCCAGCTCGGCTGGGACGTCCTCGAAGGGGGGCCGAAGACCGCGAGCGGCGTTCGGCTGGTCGCGTTCGACCTCGGCACCACGGCTGAAGGCCACCACCGGCCACGTCCGTGGTTTCGCCGGCATGATGACCGGCCTCCGTGGCCACGAACGGCCCGACTGGATCAACGGTGTCTTGCGCGACGACCTGCCGGCCATCCGGGCGTTCGCCCAGGGGCTCCGGTACGACGAGAACGCCGCCGTCGCCGGACTGTCCCTGCCCTGGAGCTCCGGCCAGGACAGGCGCGCAGCAACTCGGTGAACCCCTGCGGTCACAGCACTGAAGGTGCGCAGGCCCTTCGGTGTGGGCACTGTTCGGAGAACGTACAGGCGCCCCAACAGCCGGGTCAGGCCGTGGGGAATTCGACCCGGACCCGCAGTCCGCCCGTGCTGCCGGGGACGGCGGTGACGGCGGCGTGATGGGCGCGCGCGATGGAGGCGACGATGGACAGGCCCAGGCCCGCGCCCTCACGCGGGCCGTGTCGACGCTCCTGAAGGCGGCGGAAGGGCTCGAAGAGATAGGGGACCGTCTCCGGCGGCACCTGGGGGCCGGTGTTGCCGACCTCCAGGACACCGTCGCGCACGCCGACCTCGACCCGGCCGCCGTCGCGGTTGTAGCGCAGGGCGTTGCCGACCAGGTTGCGCACCAGGTGTGCCAGCAGCACCGGATCACCCTCGACGGACACGGGGGCGATGTCGGATCGGACGGTGACGCGGTTCGCTCGGGCTTCCTCCGAGGCGGCGCACTCGGCGGCCACCGCGCGGGCCAGCTGGTCCAGTGCGACCGGCTCGCGGCGGTCCAGCCTCTGGTCGGAGACGGACAGCAACAGCAGGCCCTCGATGAGCCGTTCGCTGCTCTCGGAGACCTCTATCAGTTTGCGGCGGACCCGGGCGACGGCGGCCGGGTCCTCGGTGGCCAGCCCGATTTCGGCCGCGGCCCGCTGCACCGCGATCGGCGTCCGCAGTTCGTGTGCGGCGTTGGCTGCGAACCGCTGCTGCGCACCCACCAGCTGCTCCATGCGGTCGAGCATGGCGTCGAAGGTGTCGGCGAGCTGTTTGAGCTCGCCCGGGGGTGCGTCGAGGGCGATCCGCTCGTGCAGGTTCTCACCCGAGAGCCGCCGCGCCGTGTTGGTGATCACCGCTACCGGGCGCAGCACCCGTCCCGACATCCACCAGGCCAGCGCCACCGAGATGACGGCGAAGGCCGCCAGAGCGATCAGGGAGACGGTCAGCAGCTGGTTCTGGGCGGCCTGCTCGGCGGCCTGGGTGACGACCTTGACGGCCTGGAAGTGGGACTGTCCGCCGTCGGCGGGGGCGGTTCCGGGTGGAGCGTTTGCGGGTGAAGCGGTTCCCACTGTGAGGGTCCCCGCCGAGGTGGCGCCCGGGGTCGCCAGTGTGGCCAGTCGCGGTTCGACGGCGACGGCCGTGCTGATCGAGGTGTACAGACCCTCCCGGACCAGGAAGTTGACCAGGCAGATGAGCATGGCCCCGGCGAGGACGAGCAGCCCGCCGTAGAGCATGGTCAGCCGGCCCCGCTCCCCGCCCGGCAGCCGCGGGCGTGGTCTGCCGGGCAGCGGAAGGCGGTTCGGGCCGACCGGAGCGGGGCGCCTCATGCCGGGACGCCGATGCGGTAGCCGTGGCCGGGCACGGTGTCGATGACCGAGGGCTCGCCGAGCTTGGCGCGGAGTTTGCTGAGGGCGACCCGAACCGCGTTGGTGCGGTATCCCATGTTCCGCTCCCACACCTGCTCGATCAGGTCCTCACCGCTGACCACGGCGCCCTCGGCCTGCATCAGCACCTCCAGTACGCCGAACTCCTTGCGGGACAGGGCAAGGTAGCGGCCCTCCCGGAAGGCCTGGCGGCGAGCGGTGTCGAGGGTGATGCCCGCACGCTCGATGACCGGCGGAAGGGCGGGGTGGGTGCGGCGGCCGAGGGCCAGTACCCGGGCCAGCAGCTCCTCGTAGGCGAACGGCTTCGTGAGGTAGTCGTCCGCGCCCAGGTCCAGGCCGTCGACGCGGTCGCGGACGGTACCGGCGGCGGTGAGCATCAGCACCCGGGTCAGCAACCGCTGCTCGACGACGCTCTGGCACACCTCGTCGCCGTGTGCTCCGGGCAGGTCGCGGTCGAGCACGAGCACGTCGTAGTCGGTGAGGCTCAGCCGTTCCAGCGCGTCGGCGCCGTTGTACACGACGTCGACGGCCAGGGCGTCGCGCCGCAGTCCCTCGGCGATCATGTCCGCCAGGAATTCCTCGTCCTCCACGATCAGTACACGCATGACATCAGGTGTACCTGAAGACCACCTTTCGTCGCCGTAAAGGTCTCGGCTGACAGCGGCGAAATGCGGGTGCGTGCCAGCCTCTGCGTGGTCGGTCACTCGCAATCGGACACGGAGGAATTCCATGCGGAACCACATGCGGAACCACAGGTACGGCGCGGCGGCCGTGCTGCTGGCGGGGATGGCGCTGTTCACCGCGGCCTGTGGCGGAGGCGTCGCGGGCTCCGGAGGGGGCGGCGGCTCGGACTCGTCGGGCAAGGGCGCGGCGGCGGACCAGGCCTACGAGCACCGTAAGTGCCTGCGCGAACACGGCGCCCAGGTGAAGGAGCCGGAGCCGGGCCAGGACCCGCGGGGCCTGGTCCTCGAGGGCGGGCAGGACAAGATGGCGGAAGCCCTCAAGGCCTGCGGGGGCGTCGGTGGCTCGGGCGGCGCGAAGATGTCCCAGGCCGACAAGGACAAGGTCCTCGAATTCGCCCAGTGCATGCGCAGTAACGGTGTGGATATGCCGGACCCGAAGTTCGACGGCGACTCGGCGATATCGGGACAGGCGATGAAGATCCCGGAGGGCGCCGAGAAGGACAGGTTCGACAAGGCGAACAAGGCGTGCAGTGGTCAGCATGCGGAGTGAGCGCGGGCGGAGCCGCCGAACGTACCTGATCGCCGCGCTGGTCACCTCGGTCACGCTGGTGGGCGGGGTCACGGCCCTCTCGCAGACCGGCGGCGGCGGAAGCGCCGGTACGGACCGCACGGACGGGCTGCCGCCGAGCACGGGCTCGGTGGAACGACAGGACCTGAGCAGCCGGACCCAGGTGGACGGGACCCTCGGCTACACCGAGGAGCGCCGGCTCAACGCCGGTGTGCCGGGCACCCTCACCTGGCTCCCGGAGGCCGGCGCGGTCGTGAAACGCGACGGGGTTCTCTACGAGGTCGACGGCCGGAAGGTCCGGCTCATGGAGGGCGAGCGCCCCGTGTACCGGACGCTGAAGGCCGGCGACAAGGGGCCGGACGTCAGACAGCTGAAGGAGAACCTCCGCGACTTGGGCTACGGCAAGGGGCTGGCTGCGGACGAGGAGTTCACCCCCGGCACCGCGGAAGCGGTCAAACGCTGGCAGAAGGCCCACGGTCTGGCCCGGACCGGCGAGATCGGCCCCGAGCAGATCGCCTTCTCGCCCGCTCCGGTACGGATCAAGAAGAACGATGCGGCCGTCGGCGACCAGGCCGCTCCCGGCAAGCCGGTCCTCACCACCACCGGCTCCGAACGGCAGGTGCAGATCAAGATCGAGGTCTCCCGGGCCGACCTCGCCAAGCCCGGCACCCGGGTCGAGGTCGACCTGCCCGGCGGCGGCAGGGCCAAGGGCAAGGTCGCCTCCGTCGACCGCACCATCGGTGAGGACGGCAAGGAGCAGGGCTCCCCGGACAAGCCCGCCAAGATCACCGCCCGGGTGCTCTTCGACGACCCGGGGCAGGTGGAGGGCTTCGACCAGGCGCCGGTCACCGTCGAGCTCGAAGGCGAGGTCCGCAAGGACGTGCTGACGGTACCGGTCAACGCACTGCTCGCGCTGTCCGGCGGGGGCTTCGGCGTCCAGGTCGTGGAGAGCGGGAAGGTGCGCGAAGTCCCGGTCGAGCTCGGCATGTTCGGACAGGGCCGGGTCGAGGTCAGCGGGACCGGCCTGGCCGAGGGAATGAAGGTCGGGGTGCCCAAGTCATGAGCGCGGTGGTCGAGCTGAACCAGGTCACCAAGGAGTATCCGGGCGGGGTCGTGGCACTGCACGGGGTGGACCTGCGCATCGGACGCGGCGAACTGCTCGCCATCGTCGGGCCTTCGGGGTCGGGCAAGTCCACCCTGCTGCACATCGTCGGCACCCTGGACCGGCCCAGCGCCGGATCCGTCACCCTGGCGGGCCACGACGTCGCCGCCCTCTCCGACCGCCGGCTGTCCGCCCTGCGCGCCCGGCACATCGGCTTCGTCTTCCAGTCCTTCCACCTGGTGGCCGGGGTCAGCGCCCGGGACAACGTCGCCGAGGGCCTGCTCTACTCGGGCCTGCCGCGCGCCCAGCGCCGCAGGCGCGCGGCCCTGGCCCTGGAGCGGGTCGGGCTCGCGGACCGCATGCACCACCGTCCGCACGAGCTGTCGGGCGGCCAGCGGCAGCGGGTGGCCATCGCCCGGGCGGTGGTCGGCGAGCCTGACCTGCTGCTGGCCGACGAGCCGACCGGCGCGCTGGACTCCGCCTCGAGCGAAGCGGTGATGGAGCTGCTGCACGACCTCAACGCCGAGGGTGCCACCATCGCGGTGATCACCCACGACGGCGAGATCGCCGACAGCCTGCCACGCCAGGTCCGTATCCGCGACGGCCGCGTCGTAGCGGATCTGCGCACCGGCGCCGCCGCCCCGGCCGATCGGGGTGGGGAGCGATGAGCCGCACACGGCTCTCCCCGGCCCGGCTCGGCCCCCGTGACGTCCTCCACGTCGGCTCGGCGGGCCTGCGCACCCGGCCACTGCGGGTGGTGCTGTCCGCGCTGGGCATCGCCATCGGTATCGCCACCATGATCGCGGTGGTCGGCATCTCCTCCTCCAGCAAGGCCCAACTCCTGCGGCAGCTCGACCAGTTGGGCACCAACTTGCTGGTCGCCTCCCCTGGCCAGGGGCTGTTCGGAGAGAAGGTGAAGCTGCCCAAGGAGTCGATCGGCATGCTGAGTCGCGTCCCCGGGGTCGAGCAGGTCGGCGCGACCGGTGACCTGGCCCAGTCCGTCAGGCGCAGTGAGAAGATCCCCGACGACGAAACCGGCGGCATCACCGTGAAGGCCGCCACCGAAGGACTGCTGGACGTCGTGCGCGGCGCGGTCGGCTCGGGCACCTGGCTCAACGAGGCCAACGGGCGCTACCCGTCGACGGTGCTCGGACACGTCGCGGCCCAGCGCCTGGGCATCACCACCCCCGGTCAGCAGGTCCACATCGGCGGCCGGTACTTCACCGTCATCGGCATCCTCGACCCGCTGCCGCTGGCTCCCGAGATCGAGCGGGCCGCCCTGGTCGGCTGGGACGGCGCCGGCGCGCTGCTGGGCTTCGACGGCCACCCGACCCAGATCTACGAACGGTCGACGGATCGAACGGTCAGCGCGGTCCGCGAGCTGATCCCACGCACCGTCGATCCGCAGAACCCGCGCAACGTGCAGGTCACCGACCCCTCCTCGGCGCTCCAGGCCAAGGCCGCCACCGAGGGGGCGTTCACCGACCTCCTGCTCGGGCTGGGCGGTGTGGCGCTCCTGGTCGGCGGCGTCGGGGTCGCCAACACGATGATCATCTCGGTACTGGAGAGGCGCCACGAGATCGGACTGCGCCGCTCCCTGGGCGCCACCAGGGGCCAGATCCGTCTCCAGTTCGTGACGGAGTCCCTCCTGCTCTCCGGACTGGGCGGGCTGGCCGGCGTGGCCCTGGGCTCGGCCGCCACCTACGCCTTCGCCGCCTCGGGCGGCCTGCCCTGGGTGGTCCCCTTGTGGGCCGTCACCGGAGGCTTCGCCGCCACCTTGCTCATCGGTACGGCGGCAGGCCTCTACCCCGCCGTCCGGGCCTCCCGCCTCTCCCCGACCCTCGCCCTCAGCACCGGCTAGGGCTTGTCCGGTCGATCATGTGCGGAGCCAGATGGCGAGGGCTGCTGCGGTGACGGTGCCGAGGTAGGCGTAGCCGCGTTTGTCGTATCGGGTTGCGACCGCTCTGGCGTGCTTGAGCCGGATACCGCGTCTGCGCAGGTAGGCGCGACACGGCCCGTTGCTGTAGGCCTTGTCGGCGGCCAGGCTGTCGGGCTTCTTGCGGGGCCGGCCCGGACCGGTCCGCGGGATCCGGACCGCGCACCGCGCAGAACGGTGTACTCGGACCAGCGTCGCCGCCGCAAGGCTGCGTGACCACCATTGGTCTACTCCAATCTGTCCTGAATACGTCGTCACAGCGGGCGCCGGTCTGCCGTTCACTGTTTCTTCCGAGCCGCCGGGTCACCTGCCGCGCGACCGGTCGATGTGGGAGTCGTGATGCGAAGATCCGTGCGCTTTCTGATCGTTGGGGTTACTGCCGTGCTCGCTGCCGGTGTGGTGGTGGCCGTGCACATCGATGGCCGGGTGCCGCTCGTGCCCGCCCTGTGTGTGGACGGGTTCGTCGGGGTCGGCTGGCTGTCGCTCGCCGCCCTGGCCTTCCCGCGGCGACGGCCTCCGGTCACCCCGGTGGACGACGGCGTGGGGCCACTGTTCCTCGCCGACCTCCCCTACCGGCCGGAGGGCGAGCCTCGCGCCACCGCGCCCTGGAGAGGCCGCCGCTGGCCCTGACCCCGACGTTCGGAACCGGCCGAGATCACTCCGCACCCTTTCCGCGGCGGGGGGCTCCTGTCACGATGACACGGGACCCCAGAAACGAGGGAGAGTTACGGTGTCGACGGTGCGCGTGAGTTCGGCGGTCATGACCCACCCGGTACGCCTGGTCCAGGCCCGCGAGCTGGCCGAGCGGCTCGGGCTGGACGGCCTGGCGCTCGATCCGGAGCCGGACGGTCCGCCCTCGGCCCTCCGGACGGCCCAGGTCGCCTGGGCGGCGGCGGACTCCGGGGGGAGCCACCACCTCGTCGTCCAGGACGACGTGTCCGCCCCGGAGAACCTGGTGGCGCTCGTCGGCCGCGCGGCCGCCCGGTTCCCCGACGAGGCCCTGGTGTTCTACACGAACTGGCACGCGCGCAACGGCGGCGCCTCCCGGCTCGCCGCGCTCGCCGGCGCCGCCTGGGTGCGGGCCGTGCCCGACGAGTTCACGCCGTCCCTCGCCGTCTGTCTGCCGCTCGACACGGCGGACGGCTTCCGCCGGTTCAGCACCGGCAGCGCCGAGCGCCACGACGACGAGCTCTTCTCCGTCTTCTTCCGCGCCCGCGGCCGGATGAGTCTGATCGCCGTGCCCAACGTGGTGGAGCACATCGGCACCAGCAGCATCAACGGCCATGCCACCCAGGGGATCCGGCTCGCCGTCTGCCCCATGGGCGCCGCCGACGCCGAGCCGCTCCTGGAGCACGGCCGCGTCCTGGAGGAGCCGGGGTGGATCCCGTACATGCGGTACGGCGAGGGCTACATCCGGCTCGTGGGCCAGGAGAACGGCCCGGACGGCGGGCGCGGCCATCACCGTTGGCTCGACGCCCTGCCGATGACCGGCCTCACCGAGCGCGCGGTGCGCGACGTGGTGGCCGACGGCATGCCGGCGGACCTGGCGTCGGAGGTGGCCGGGCGGTTCGGCCGGAGCTTCGCCGAGGAGCTGTGGATCCACTGCCTGCTGCTCGGCCGGCAGGCGGCCGAGGCCGCCCGTCGGCTGGGCGGCGACCCCGGCGACGTCCCGCCGGCCGCCCTCGCCCGGCTGCGGGACGCGGCGGTGTCCACCGCCGGTCCCGCCGGCCTGCCGCCCGAGCGTCGCCCGGAGGCCGGGCCGGACGAGGTGCGGCTCATGTCCGCCTTCGCGTGGACCGCCGTCAGGGCCGGGGAGCAGTGGCCTCCGGCGTGACCTCCCCGGTGACCGGGTGGGTGATCCACACCGCGGGCTCCCAGTACCCGCCGAGATCCCGTGCGCGCTCGATCCGCAGGGTGGCGAGGCCGCCGGGGAACACGTAGTCGCCGTCCTCCGGGAAGGCGAGACCGGTCCAGCGCTCCCATTCGGCCACCGTGCCGGTGATCCGTGACGAGCGCTCCGAGGCGCCGGCGATCGCACCGCCGGCGCCCACCTGGGTGCGGATCCACGGGTCGAGCGGAGCCCCGTCCGCGCGCCGCCAGGTCGCGTACCGCTCGATCGGCACCAGCGGGTACCGGTCCTTCCAGGTGGGCCGCACGGGCACCAGCACCGTCTCCAGGCCGGCCCGCCGCGCCACCTGGCGCATGCCGTCGAGAAGCACACTGGAGAAACCCTTGCGCTGGTAGTCCTCAGCGACCTCGATGCCCAGCGCGCACAGGGCGCCGGCGGTCCGGCCCGCGGTGCGGTCCGCGAACGCCCGGGCGATGGAGTCGTCCAGTCCGGGGCCCAGGTCGGCGGCCGTGCCGTCCCAGGTCCGCGGCAGCGAGCGTCCGGCGCCCGCCACCACCTCGCGCTCGTCGTCGTACAGGACGAACTGGTAGTCGGGGAAATCCGCGAACAGCCGGTCCCAGTAGCCGTCGTTGACATCGCCGTGCAGGTTGTACTCGGGCACGATGCCGGCGAACCGTTCCGGCATGCGGTCCCACAGTTCGGGTTTCTCCGCGTGGGTCACCACGATCAGGGCCATCGGGCCGTCCTCCTCTTCTTGTGGGTCTAAGCGGGGACTTCGACGTCCCAGACGATGACGATCGGCAGCCCGTCCCAGGCCGCGCGGGCGGCGTCCGCGATGAACTCCTCGTAACCCCCGGGCGCGAGACTGCCGTTGAAGAGCGGCTCGTGACAGGCCCGCACCCGCAGCCCGGCTCCCGTGAACGCCTCCAGGTACCGCCCGGGCAGATGGACGTGGTTGCGGACGAACGCGAGCTGCTCGGAGTCGTGCACGAAGACGCACTGCCCCTGGAGGGCGATGACGAACGGGTGCAGGTCCGAGACGATGATCCGCCCACCCGGACGGACCACCCGGGCCAGTTCCGCCACGCCCGCCGCCAGGTCCGGAAGGTGGGTCATGGCCAGCGAACAGACGGCGAGATCGACCGAGTCGTCCTCCAGCGGCAGGCTCTCCAGGCGCCCGACCCGGAACTCGGCCTGCGGAACGCGCTCACGGGCCTTGGCCAGCATCTCGGGCGACTGGTCCACGCCGATGGTCCGGTGCCCGCGGGAGACCAGGGCGCCGGTCTGCCGCCCGGTACCGCAGGCGGCGTCCAGGGCGGTGCCCGCGGGAAGGGTGTCGAGGATCCCGTGCAGCACGGGCTCCTCGACCTCGATGTACGAGCTGGGCAGCGAGTCGTACACCGCCGACCAGGAGGCGTAGCCCTCGGCCAGGTCGAGTTCGCTGACGTCGGTGCCCCCGTCCGGCAGCTCCCCGTCGCCCGACACGAAGCGCCGGATGTCCTCGACGCGTGCCTTGAGGAACTCCTCCTCGCCGTCCAGGGCGTGGCGCAGCAGCGCCAGGCCCTGGATTCCCAGGACGAGTTCCCTCACTCGAAATTCATTGCTCATGCGAATGCCTCGTTCTTGACCGGAGGTGACGGATTTGCGGTAGCCGGTCGGCTTCGGCTGAATTCCAGCTACCCGGCCCGGCGGTAGAGGACTCTCCCCATCCGGTTCGCTGTCCGAAAGGCGGCCTTGAATGACCGGTTTCGCGGCATCGTTGCCCGGAATTCCCGGAACCCCCTACGATGGCGGGCCGAAGCGGCCGAACACCTATTCGCCGGCCGTTCGCTCTGCTGGGAGGCGGAATGATAGAGGGATATCTCGGCCGGGAAAGCGTCACCGCCGGGGAGGAGCTGACCGTGCACGTCTCCACCGACGCCGCCCGGTTCCGGCTGAGGTTCTACCGGTTGGGAGCGGAGCTGGACCTGGTGGCGGAGACCGGCCGGCGCCCCGGTTCGCTCCACCTGCCGCCCGCGCACCCCGACGGCGTCCCCGGCCGGGCCTCGCCCGCCGACGGCTGGAACTGGCCGCCGCTCACCGTGCCCGTGCCGGAGGACTGGACGCCCGGCATGCACCTCGTCCAGTTCGTCGAGGACGGCGACGACCCGCCGCTCCTGGACGCCGCGAGCATCGAGGGCCCCGCTCGCGAGTTCTTCGTCGTGCGGCCCCGGCGGGCCGGCAGCCGGTCCGGCATCCTCTACAAGAAGTCGACCTTCACCCGGCATGCCTACAACCGCTCCGACCGGCCGGACGCGGAGCGCGCCGTCAGCCTCTACGACCACCCCGTGTACCTGCCGAACGACAATCCCCGCGGGCACAAGGTGAGCCTGCACCGGCCCGGCGGAATCATCGACCTCGCCTACTGGGACGCCCCTTTCATCGCCTGGCTGGAGCGCAACGACTATCCGGTCGAATTCTGCACGGATCTCGATCTGCACGAGGATCCGGATCTACTGTCCTCGTATGATCTGCTGCTCAGCGTCGGCCATGACGAGTACTGGAGCGAGGCGATGCGCAGCCATGCCGAGCGATTCGTCCGGGACGGCGGGAACATTGCTTTCCTCAGTGCCAACACGTGTTGGTGGCGCATTCATCCGACCGACCGGAACACCGCCTTCGTCTCGGACACCGACCACCACGTCGGGGACGAGTACCCGCACCTTCCCGCGACCGACCAGTGGTGGCCGGCGGCGCCCGACGGCGTGGGCCGCCCCGAGAACTCCCTCACCGGGGTGAGTTTCCGCAACGGCGGCATGTGGGCGGGCACCGAATGGCCAGGGGACCGTCCGCGCGAGGGGTACACCGTGCAGCACGCCGACCACTGGGTCTTCGCCGGCACCGGGCTGCGCGACGGCTCCGACGGCGGTGAGCCCGACCGGCTCGGCGCGGGCACCCCGCTCATCGGGTACGAGTGCGACGGCGCCGCCTACGTCCGGGACGACCACGGCGTCGCCCGCGCCAGCGGCGAGGACGGCACTCCCACCTCCTTCCTCATCCTCGGCATCCACGTCCTCGAACCCGTCCACGAGGACTTCCACCACTTCAAGTGGGGCCACTGGAACGGCCCGGCCCGGGAGCCGGGCATCACCAGCCCCCGGGCCGCGACCATGGGTGTCTTCACCGCCGGCGGCACCGTGTTCTCCGCCGGTACCACCGACTGGCCGGTGGTCTGCGGGAAGGATCAGGACGCCGGTGTCGTCCAGGTCACCCGCAATCTCCTGGACCGGCTGCGGCACCGCTCGTCACGAGCCTGAGCAGTTCCCCCAGCCCGCGGATCCGGGCCGCCCCGTCCGGCAGGGGCGGCTCGGATCCGAGCACCGCCGGGTCCGGCCGGCACAGGTGGACGGACCGCATCCCGGCCGAGAGCGGGCCGAGCACGTCCGGCGCCCACATGTCCCCGACGAACAGCACGTGTTCGGGCGGCAGTCGGCACCGCTCCAGCAGCGTCCGGTAGATCAGCGGGTGCGGCTTGCGCGCGCCCGCCCGGGCGGAGCCCACCACGATGTCGACCGACCCACCGAGGCCGACGTCCTCCACGCAATCCTCCAGGTTCCAGAACCAGTTGGAACAGACGCCGACCAGCAGCCCCTGCGCGCGGAGCTCTTCGAGGACGGGGCGGGCGTCCTCGAAGAGCTCCAGCCGGAGGGCCTTCATGGCGCGGTCGATCTCCTCGACCAGGCCGTCCAGCTCGTGTTCCGGCACCCCGCAGTCGAGAGCCCTGCGCCGAAGCCGGTCCAACTCCCAGCGGTGGTAGTCGTTCTCCGCGGCGGAGTGGACCGCATGCTCCTCGCCCTCGCCGGGGCCCACCGCCCACTGGTCGCCCCAGCGGGCGCCCTGGGCGGCCAGGCCCCGGCGGTCGAAGATCGCGCGGTGGTCGGGCGGCAGCGGCTCGACCATCCGCACCAGCGTCCCGTAGAAGTCGAAGACGACGGCACGGACCTCCGGTGGCAGCACATACGGCACGGGCCCGGCCTCAGTACCGGCCGTGCCGGCGCGGGAAGTAGTCCTGCAGGTCGCCGTCCCGTTCGATGTCGACGGTCGCGCAGTGCAGCCCGCCGCCGAACGGCCCGACCGCCCGGAACGGCACCGGGACGATCTCGAATCCGTACGAGGACAGCTGCTCCGAGAGCCGGACCTCCTTCTCCTCGATGCACAGGGTGTTCTCGTCGAGGTTCAGCATGTTGCCTGCGAGCCACGGGCTGCAGAACGACAGCTTCGGCGGGTGGTCCCAGCTCGCGGGCTGCACCGCCTCGATGATCTCCCAGTCGTTGAGCCGGAAGAACTCCATCAGCTCGGCGTCCGCGAGCCGCTCGCCGCAGTGCAGCACGAGCCCGGGGCGCAGCGGCACCCAGGTCGCGTCGATGTGCAGCGGGTGGGTGTTGGTGGAGGTGACCGCGTGCACCCGGTGGTCGGGGAAGTGGCGCTTGAGCCACTGGTAGCCGCTGCGGTTGGTGACGAAGGACAGCTGGACGAAGAGGTCCTTGCCGAAGCGGGCGACGTCGGCCGCGTCGAACAGCGGCTCGGCCTCGGTCAGCACCAGGTCGTAGTCGCGGACCCGGGCCAGCTGCTCCTCGGTCGGCAGGTCGTTGTAGGTGTCCCAGAACTTGGTGTTGAAGGAAGCGTCGGTGAGCCGCGGCTTCGGTGCGGCCTCCCAGCGCATGTTCTCGTCGGCGTCGAACAGGCCCTGCAGAACGGGCCGGTAGCACAGGTACTCGTGCCAGCGGCTGCGGTAGGACATGGTCGCTTCCAGGACCTCGTTGCCGACGGTCAGCAGCAGGTCCCGGGGCGGCATGCAGCCGAACATGGAGTCCTGCGTCCAGTCGGGCGTGCTGACCTGCTGGGTGAAGTCGACGGGGGTGGGGCGGTCCACCCTGATGCCGCGGCGGCGCAGCATCTCGGCGAAGTCGTCGAGTTGCTCCTCGGCCTCGGCGACCATGTCCTCGGGCATCGGGCCGTAGGTGCCCAGGGGGAAGCCGTCCTCGGGGTAGTCCCGGCGCACCGCGTGCTCGGGAGCCTGGACCACGGTGCCCTCGGCCCGCCCGACGATCACGTGGCGCAGCGGGTCCCAGCCGTTCCAGGCGTTGACCCGGAGCGGCCGGGCGGAGGCGTCGGGAGTCTCGTCGGACGAAGTCGTCATCTGCTCGGTCACGTAACAAGCCCTTCATATCGGGATCACGTGGGTGCAGAGGCCTAACCTGCGGGTACCGCCCCGGAGGAGTCAAGCGTTGGGCCCTCTGCGGGACACTGAACGTCATCTTCCGGCCGAATGTTCGCGCCTCTGCGACGCGGAGTGATCAGACGGGTAGTCAGGAGGTTGCCCCCATAGTGAACTTGGAGACCTCATGGCCATTCGCATGTCCTACCGCCCCCTTGTCCTCACGTTTCTCCTGTCTCTCGCGGCCACCGGATGCAGTTCCGGGTCGGGGAGCGGGTCCGAGGCGGGCGGCAAACTGACGGTGTGGCTGGCCGTGGACGCGCAGGAGAG
Organism: Kitasatospora sp. NPDC088548; assembly: GCF_044753005.1. Lineage (NCBI taxonomy): Bacteria > Bacillati > Actinomycetota > Actinomycetes > Kitasatosporales > Streptomycetaceae > Kitasatospora > Kitasatospora sp. NPDC088548. The sequence goes on along the minus strand of NZ_JBIVMI010000003.1, from coordinate 281,875 downwards.
TTGGCCGCAATTGGTCCAGTCCACCAACGACCGGTTCACCAAGGCCCACCCCGGGGTCCAGGTCGACGTCCAGTACCAGCAGTGGACGACGAAGAACCAGAAGCTGGACGCCGTCCTCGCCGGGAAGAACGTTCCCGACGTGGTCGAGATGGGCAACAGCGAGACCACCAACTACATCGTCAACGGCGCCTTCGCCGCCGTCGACCCGGCGCGCTTCGACCAGTCGGACGCCTGGCTGCCGGCGCTCGCCGACGCCTGTCGTGCCGACGGCAAGACGTACTGCGTGCCGTACTACGTCGGAGCCCGGGTCGCGATCTACCGCACCGACCAGTTCTCCGGCGCGGGTGTCGCCGGCGCCCCGAAGACCTACCCCGAACTGCTCTCCGCGCTGGACAAGCTGAAGGGCACCTACAGCGCCGGGGACCCCAACTACTCGGCGCTCTACATGCCCGGCCGCTACTGGTACGCGGCCATGGCCTTCGTGAAGGACGCGGGTGGCGAGATCGCCGTGAAGGACGGCGACAAGTGGAAGAGCTCGCTGTCCTCGCCGCAGTCGGTGGCCGGGCTCACCGAGTGGAAGCGGCTGATCGACACGTACTACGTCGGTGACCGCGCCAAGGACAACAGCGACCAGCCGGCCGTCATCGGGCAGGGCCGCGTGGGCGTCTTCTACGGCAACACCTGGGAGGCCGACGCCGCCGCCGACGAACGCTCCGGCGGGGACCCGAAGCTGAAGGACAAGTTCGGCACCTTCCCCTTCCCCGGCCCGTCCGGCAAGCTCCTGCCGCCGTTCCTCGGCGGATCCACCCTGGCGGTGCCGGCCAAGTCGACCCGCAAGGACCTGGCCGCCGACTGGATCAAGATGTTCACCGACCGGGAGTCGCAGAAGACCCTGATCGAGGTGAACACCCTGCCCAACAACACCACTCAGCTGGCCGAGGTCGCCGGCGGCGGCATCAACGGCCCGGCGGCCCAGGCCGCCGCGACCGGAGGCTGGATGACCCCGTTCGCGCCCGGCTGGACGTCGGTGGAGAAGTCCAACATCCTGCCCGAGATGCTGGAGCGCATCGCCAACGGCAAGCAGTCCGTGCAGGACGCCACCCGTGAGGCGGACCAGCGGATCAACGAAGTGATCAATGAGCGCTGACCGGGGCCGGCGGCGGCGTCCGAAGCTGCTGCCGTACCTGCTGATCGGTCCCACCGTCCTCGCGATGGTCCTCGTGCTCGGCTACCCGCTCGTGGACATGGTCGTGCTCGCCTTCCAGGACATGACCCGCGAACAGCTCTTCAGCGGCGCCACACCGCCGTGGGCCGGACTGGACCAGTTCAAGAAGATCCTCGGTGACGGCTTCTTCTGGACCGTGGTGGGCCGCACGGTGCTCTTCACCGCGGTGACCGTCGTGCTCACCGTGCTCTGCGGGCTGTTCACGGCGCAGCTGATGCACCGGGTCTCCCCCTGGGTGCGCGCCGTCATCTCCGGTGTGCTGGTCACCGTGTGGGCGATGCCCGCGATGGTCGCGGCGTCGATCTTCCGCTGGCTCTTCGACACCGACTACGGCGTCACGAACTGGGTGCTCTCCGAACTGCCGGGGGTCGACATGATCCACCACAACTGGTTCATCGACCCCTGGCAGGGGTTCACCATCATCGTCGCCGTCGTGGTGTGGGGTTCACTGCCGTTCGCCGCCATCACCCTGCGGGCCGCGCTGGCGCAGGTCCCGCACGAACTGGAGGAGTCCGCGGTGCTGGACGGTGCCCGGCCGTTCCAGGTCTTCCGGCACGTCACCCTCCCGGTGATAAGACCGGTCCTCCTCATGGTCACCACGCTGAACGCGATCTGGAACTTCGGTGTCTTCAACCAGATCTGGCTCATGCGCGGCGGCCAGCCCGAGCGGGAGTACTACCTGCTGGGCGTCTACTCCTTCATCGAGTCCTTCGCGGTGAACCGGTACAGCACCGGGGCCGCGATCGCGCTCGTGACCGTCGTGCTGCTGCTCGCCGGATCGGTCGTCTACCTGCGTCAGATGCTCAGGACGGGAGAGCTCGAATGAGACGACGACGGTCGCTGGGCCACGACCTCCTCGGGCTGCTCGTCGCCGCGGTGATCGGCTTCCCCGTCTACTGGATGGTGCTCACCGCGTTCCGGCCGGCCAACGAGATCCTGAGCCTTCCGCCGAAGTTCTGGCCGGGCCGGCCCTCGTTGGACAACTTCGCCCGGGCCCTGGGCTCGGAGACCTTCTGGGCCAACGTCCGCTCCAGCGTCATCATCGGCCTCGGCACCGTCGTGGTGTCGCTGGTCGTCGGCACGCTCGCCGCGTTCGCCCTCGCCCGCTTCCGCTTCACGGGCCGCAAGACCTTCGTCGTGGTGATCCTCATCGTCCAGATGGTGCCGCTGACGGCCCTGATCATCCCGCTGTACCTGCTGCTGAACGACGCCGGGCTGACCGACAGCCTCACCGGGGTGATCCTCACCTATCTGGTGTTCACCCTGCCGTTCACGGTGTGGATGCTGCGCGGATTCATCAACGGGGTACCCGTGGAGCTGGAGGAGGCGGCCATGGTCGACGGCTGCGGCCGCCTCGGCGCGTTCCGCCGGGTGGTGCTGCCACTGCTCGCACCCGGCATCGTCGCCACCTCGGTCTTCGCGCTCGTCCAGGCCTGGAACGAATACGTCCTCGTCTACATCCTGTTGTCCACTCCCGAGAAGCAGACCGTCAGCATCTGGCTGGTCTCCTTCACGACCAGCCGAGGCACCGACTACGGCGGTCTCATGGCGGGTGCCACACTCACCGCCCTGCCCGTCGTGGTCTTCTTCCTCATCATCCAGCGCCGGATCGCCTCCGGCCTGGCCGCCGGCGCCGTCAAGGGCTGACCCCGCACACCGAAAACCCGGCTCCCCCGGTCGCACCCCGTTCACGTCCACAGGAGGACTCCGTGACGCACGACCGTCTCGATCTCGTCTCCAAGCTGTACCAGCCATCAGGCTGGCCCCGCGTCCTGCAAGCGGCCGAAGGAGCCGCGTCGGACGCCCCGCTCGTCGTGGATCTCGATCCGACGACCTTCTGCGATCTGGCCTGCCCCGAGTGCATCAGCGGAAAGCTGCTCAACCAGGGCCGCTTCACCCCCGAGCGGCTGGCCGCGCTCGCGGAGGAACTGGTCTCCATGTCCGTCCGGGCCGTGGTGCTCATCGGGGGCGGCGAACCGCTCGCCCACCGGGGCACCCGTAAGGTCCTGCGCATCCTCGGCGAGGCCGGCCTGGCCGTCGGGGTCGTCACCAACGGCACCATGATCGACAAGAACCTCGACGAACTCGCCCGCTACGCCTCCTGGGTCCGCGTCTCCATGGACGCCGGCACCGCCGGAACGTACGGCCTCTTCCGCCCCGACCGAAAGGGCCGCAGCGTCTTCGACAAGGTCGTCGCGAACATGCGGCTGCTCGCCGAGGCGAAGACCGGCGCCCTCGGCTACTCCTTCCTCGTCATGACCCGCCAGGAGCCGGACGGCCGGGTCGTCAGCAACCACACGGAGGTCCTGCAAGCAGCCGAGCTCGCCCACGACATCGGCTGCGACTACTTCGAGACCAAGGCGATGTTCGACGATGAGCACCACGTCATCCAGGTCTCCCAGGACCTCCTCGCATCGGTCGACAGTCAGCTCGCCGAGGCCGCCCGGCTGGAGAGCGACACCTTCCAGCTCATCAACTCCTCCACGCTCACCTCGCTACGCCGGCACACCGGGCCGGTCCAGCCCAAGGAGTACCACCACTGCCGGGTCGCCGAGCTGCGCACCCTGATCACCCCGTCCGGGGTGTACATCTGCTCCTACCACCGGGGCAACCCGCTGGCCCGGATCGGCGACGCCGTCACCGACAGCCTGCCCGACATCTGGAAGACGTCGGACCGCGGCATCGTCGACCCGAGCCGGGACTGCCGCTTCCACTGCGCGCGGCACCGGTCCAACCTGGAACTGGAGCGAATAGCGGAAGGAACGGGCGCAGTCCCCCCGGGAGAGGACTACGACCCGTTCCTGTGACCGTCACCCGGCGCTGACGCCGACCCTGGTCCCCGCCCGGGCACTCCGGCTCCCCGGAGCCGCCCGGGTGGGGATCACCCGTGCCCCGGGGAACGGGCCGCGCAGCGCGTCGGCCAGCCGCGCCACCACCCCGGGCGTGTCGGCCGCGGGGCACACACCCACCAGCGAACCGCCGCCGCCGGCCCCGCTGAGCTTCAACGGCAGGCCGGCGGCGCGCAGCGCCAGCGTCCGCAGCTCCTCCAGGACCGGGGTCGACATGCCCTGGAAGTCGCGCATCGCCCCGTGCGCCCGGGTCATCGCCTCCCCCAGCGCCTGGTGGTCGCGCCGGCGCAGCGCCGCCCATGCGGCGCCCGACGCCCGGTCGGCCTCGGCCCGGTACGCCGCCAGGGCCGGATCGCCGGCCGCCAGCTGCGCCCGCACCGTGCGGATGTGGTCGGCGGTGTTCTTCCGGGTGCCCGAATCCACCACGACCACCCGCCAGTCCTCCGGGAACTCCAGCCGTTCCCGGACCACCGGCAGGCCGCGCTCCCGGCCGTCGATCAGCAGCGCACCGCCCTCGGCGACGGCGAGGTGGTCCATGCCCCCGCCGTTGAACCGGGCGAACTCGAACTCGTACGCCCACTGGACGATCGAGGCGTCCGGCACCGGCACGCCGTCCGGTGCCCCGGCCGCCTCGGCGTACGCCCGGAACAGCGCCACGATCAGCGCCGTGGACGAGGACAGCCCGCTCGCGGAGGGCGCCTCGCTGCTCACCCGCACGGCCGGCGCCGGGCCGGCCGCGCCGGGGAGCCGCTCGCCCAGGAACGTCCACACCTGCGCCGACCAGTCGGCCTCCACCGGCTGCTCCGCCCCGGACGGTCCGCCGGGCACGACCTCGACCGTGGTCCGCAGGTCGAGGGCGAGGCTGACCGAGCGGCCGTCGCCCAGCCAGTCCAGGTCCTCCCCCGACAAACACGCCCGGCACGGCACCGCGACGCGGATCGATTGCTCCTCGCTCACCTTGCCCGGAACCTCCCGTCCGTGAGAAACGCGCGGTACATCTCCAGCACGACCCGCGTGGGCGGGTGCAGCGGCGCCGGCGGGTCGTCGAGGGGCCGGAACTCCGCCCGGCGCACCTCGTCCGCCCCCGGGGAGAGCTCCCCCGACCAGTTCCGGGCCACGAAGCACAGCGCGAAGCAGTGGTTGACGTCCCCGTTCGGGTAGGTCACGGTGTGCACGGCCGGATCGGACAGCGAGCCGAAGGCGACCAGGTCGTCCTTCCCGACCCGCAGCCCGGTCTCCTCCGCCACCTCCCGGACGGCGGCGTCGGCGAAGCCCCCGTCCTCCTCGCAGGCTCCCGCGGGAAGCTCCCACACACCGTTGTCCACCCGCTGCTGGAACAGCCCCCGGCCCGCCTCGTCGATCAGCAGGACCTGGGCACCCGGAACCAACAGCCGCCGGTCGCCCACCTTCTGACGCAGCGACCAGACGTACGATCCGACATAGCCCATGCTCGTACCACCCCCTCCGACGTGCGCCCGACGCCGGGCGGTCACGGGGGCACAGACTGTCACGCGCCGTCCTCGCTGAGCCAGCGCGGCACCGCTTCGGGCGTCTTCTCCAGCCAGCGCACATAGCGGTCGACGCCCTCCGCGACGTCGATCCGGGCCTGCCAGCGCAGCAGTTCCCGGGCCCGCTCCGTGGAGGCGTACCCCCCGAGCGGATCGCCCTCGGGGCGCGGGGTGACGATCCGCCGCGCCTCGGGGAAGTAGGGCATCAGCAGGTCCGCGACGTCCCGGATCGCCGTCGGACGCCCGGTCCCCACGTTCACCGTCCGGCCCGCCATCCCCTCCTCGACGAGCGCGAGCGCCGTCGCCTCGGCCACGTCCTGGACGTGGACCATGTCGCGCACCTGGACGCCACCCCCGTTCAGGCGCATCGGGCGGCCGAGCTTGGCCTGCAGGGACAGCCAGGGAACCATCCAGGAGTGGCTGCCCGGCTTCGGGATCTGCGGATCGCCGTAGACGGAGAAGTAGCGCACGATCGCGTACTCGGCCCCCGACGACGCCCCGAGCATCAGCCGGGTCTGGTGCTCCGCCCACAACTTGCCGTTCGCGTACACCGACAGCGGGAACAGCGCCTGATCCTCGTGGAACATGTGCGGGCCGGGCGAGTCGGTGGGGCCGTCGCCGTACACGGACGCGGAGGAGACCAGCACCAGCCGGCGCACCCCCGTCCGGGCCAGCTCCTCCAGGACGACCTGGGTGCCCTGCACATTGGCCCGGAAGGCGATGTCGGGGTTCCGGGTGCAGGCGGCCACGTCCGCGTAGGCGGCGGCGTGGACCACGAAGTCGGCATCCCGGAGCAGGCCGGCGACCACCTCGCGGTCACAGATGTCGCCGACGACGAGCCTGGCCCCGGACTTCTCGATCCCGAATATGGTGTGGCCGTTCTCGGGGTAGGCGTCCATCCGGTCCAGGACGACCACGTCGGCACCGGCCCGGCACAGCAAGGCGGTGAGCCGGCTGCCGACCAGGCCCCCGCCTCCCGTCACGACGACGCGAGCATCGCGGAGCTTCTCCAACCGGGACTCGACGCTCTCACCGTCGTCGCTCCCGGCCTCGTTCAACGGCGTGTGCGATTCAGCGGACATAGGGGGTTCCCTCCGTGAAGACGGTGAACTCTCGAATACGCGCTCAAACACAGCCACATGCTTCACACGGAAGGTGGCGTGCCCATCCAGCATCCTTGGGACACCAACCGTGACACCAGTGCGAATTCGGCACTCTTGCCAGCCTCCGGCTCTATCCGTACTGTCCGGAATCGATGGCACCCGCAGTAGCCGATTACGACACGAGTGCCACCAAGTCCCCCACACCCCATCAGAAAGAGGGAAACCACGTGACACGCCATCAGCTCAGCGGTGTGGTCATGACCCACCCCAAGCGCCGGCGGGCCGCCGAGCAGATGGCCCTGACCGCGCCTCCGGGCGCGCTGCGCGTCGTCATGGACCCGGACCCGACCGGCACTCCGTCGGTCCTGCGCACGGCCCTCGCCGCCTGGGAGGCCATCGAGGACGGCGCCACCCACCAACTGGTGGTCCAGGACGACATGCTGTTGTCCGAATCGTTCTTCGAACGGGTCAACCTCGCCATCGACGCGATGCCGGACGCGGCGCTGGCGCTGTTCGCCCTGTGGGACTCCCGCAACGGGGCCGCGGTCCGCTTCGGCGCCATGGCAGGCGCCCGCTGGGTCGGCGCGGTCAACGAGTACTTCCCGTGCGTCGCGATCGTACTGCCCCGGTCCGTCGCCGAAGGATTCGTCCGCTACGGCCGCGAGCGCCTCGGCGGCTGGCCCGACGACATTCTGATGCACCGTTATCTGAACGACAGCGGTGTCCCCCGCTACGTCTCCGTCCCCAACCTCGCCGAACACCAGGACCGCGGCTCGATCTCGGGCAACGCCTTCCGGGGGCCGCGCCGCTCGGTCGGCTTCCTGCCCGGCGACCGGCCCGGCGACGAGGAGCGCCGGCTGACCGGCCTGACGGTCCTGCCGTTCTTCAAGTACGGCGTCGCGCGCTGCGCGGTGCGGGTCACCGGACCGGGCCCCGAGCGCTGGCTGCACATGGACTGCGAACAGTACCTGCGCGGTCTGGAGCTGCCCCGCTCGCTGTTCACGCCGCCCGGGCCGGAGTCCGACGCGTCCGACGTCCGGGGGACCTGGCTCACGGCCCTCGCCATGGGTCACGAGGCCGCCCGCCTCGGCCTGGACGTCGACGCCACCGGACCGGCCGAACGAACCGCGGCGCACGCGGAGGCGATCGCGACGATCGGGCCGGGCGGCATCAGCAACGCCAGCACCGAGGAACGGATCGCCGAACGCCGCGAGGCCCTGGCCGCCGTGGCCCGCCGGGCGCTGACCGCCGGGCACGAGGCCGCCGACCGGCCGGCCCCCCGCCGGCCCCGGCGGCCCGCCGGCCTCACCGTACGCGGCGGCGCCACACCGCTCGGCGAGCACCTCGTGGGGAGGCTGACCGACCTGACCGGCGACGGGGCACCCGACGCCGTCCTCGACCTGACCGGCCTGCGCGAGGGAGCCCCGGCCCGGGAGCTGAGGATCCAACTGCCCGACGACCCACGGCCGTACACCCTGGCCGTCGGCGAGGTGTACGGCCCCGGCTGCTCCCGGGACACCCTCATCGGGCGCATGGTGTGGGACGCCCTGCGCAGCCGGCCGGTGACCGTCCAGGGGAGCCCCGACGCCGAGACGCACCCCGTGTACACGGACGACCTGGCCGATGCCATCCTGGCGGTGCTCCGCACCCGCCCTACGGCCCACACCCTGACCGTCGCGGCCGAAAAACCCACCACGATCGGCGAGTTGGCGCACGCCGTGCACGCGGCCGTCCGGCCCGTACCGGTGCGGGCCGAGCCATCTCCACCCGGACCGCCCTCCCCCCGAACCGAGTTCGCGACCAACCCCCGCCCGCCCGCGTGGACACCGGCCACGGGATACGCGAAGGGACTGCACGCGTTCGCGCAGTGGCTGGCGTACGAGGGAACGCTGCTCACCGTCGTCTGACACCGCCCGGCGAGCCGCCCGCCACGGGAATACCGTCGTCGAGCGGGAACACGACGCCCCCGCGCGCCGGGGCGTGGCCGGGGTGTGTCCACTCGTCCGGTGGCGGAGATTTTGCATCGGCGCACGTCGTGTGATCGGCTGATGGCCCGATCTGCCCACATGGGCATTGCCGACGAGGAGAGTGACCCATGGCGGGCTTCGGCTGGAAGCTGCACGGCGACGGAAGGAGCCCCGCGCCCGGTGCGGTCGTCAAGCCGGACGAGCGGCTGAGCTGGGGGCGCACCGTCGGGCTCGGCGCTCAGCACGTGGTGGCGATGTTCGGTGCGACCTTCGTGGCGCCGGTCCTGATGGGGCTTGATCCCAACCTGGCCGTGATGGTCTCCGGGGTCGCGACCATCTTCTTCCTGCTGGTCACCGGCGGGCGCATCCCCAGCTACCTCGGCAGCAGCCTCTCCTTCGTCGGCGTGGCCGCGGTGATCAAGGCCCAGGGTGGTGACGCCGCGACACTGACGGGCGCCATGCTGGTGGTCGGGGCGGTGCTCGTGGCCTGTGGCGCGGCGGTCCGGGCGGCGGGCGCGCGGGTGATCCACGCCGTGCTGCCGCCGGTCGTGACCGGTGCCGTGGTGATGCTGATCGGCTTCAACCTGGCACCGGTCACCGCCGGGACGTACTGGCCGCAGGACCAGTGGACCGCACTGCTCACCATGGTGTTCACCGGCCTCGCCCTGGTGGTGCTGCGCGGCTTCTGGTCACGGATCGCGATCTTCCTCGGCCTGGTCTTCGGGTACGCGATCTCCTGGGTCCTCGACCGGGTCTTCGGGCAGATCCACGCCGCCAACGGGGCCGGAGTGGTGACGGACCACTGGCGGCTCGACCTCTCCGGCGTGGGCAAGGCCGAGTGGCTCGGCCTGCCCAGCCTGCACGCCCCGAGCTTCTCCGCCTCCGCCGTGCTGGTCGCGCTGCCCGTCGTGGTCGCGCTGATCGCCGAGAACGCCGGACACGTCAAGGCCGTGGGCGAGATGACGGGTGACCCGCTGGACGACCGGATGGGCGCGGCGATCATGGCGGACGGCGCCGCCACCATGATCTCCACCAGCGTCGGCGGCCCGGCCACCACCACCTACGCCGAGAACATCGGTGTGATGGCCGCGACCCGGGTCTACTCCACCGCCGCGTACTGGTGCGCCGCCGGGTTCGCGATCCTCTTCGGTCTCTGCCCGAAGTTCGGCGCGGTGATCGCCGCGATCCCGGGCGGCGTGCTCGGCGGGATCACCGTCGTCCTGTACGGCATGATCGGCCTCCTCGGCGCCCAGATCTGGGTGCACAACCGGGTGGACCTGACCAATCCGCTGCACCTCGTCCCGGTGGCGGCCGGTGTCATCATCGGCATCGGCAACGTGTCCCTGAAGTTCACCGACAACTTCTCGCTCAGCGGCATCGCCCTGGGCACCCTGGTCGTGCTGATCGGCTACCACCTGCTGCGCCTGATGGCCCCCGCCCACATGAAACAGCAGCAGCAGTCCCCGCTGCTGGACGCGGGAACCAGCGAGTACGACAGCGGCGCCCCGGAGCGCTGACCCCAACTCCACGCACGGACGGCGGCCCGGTGTTCAACACCGGGCCGCCGTCCGGTTCCAGGACGCTGAAACCATCGTGAAACCGCGCTGAATGCGCCCTGCCGCAAGCTCTGCGGCATGACGACAGCGACATCGCACTCACTCGCCATCGCGGCCAAGGGGCTGCGCAAGGCCTACGGGGACAAGACGGTCCTCGACGGCATCGACCTGGCGGTGCCGGCCGGCACGGTCTTCTCCCTGCTCGGCCCGAACGGCGCCGGCAAGACCACCGCCGTCAAGATCCTCTCCACCCTCGTCACCGCCGACGCCGGCGACCTGCACGTCGGCGGCCACGACCTGGCCGCCGACCCGCAGGCCGTGCGGGCCGCGATCGGCGTCACCGGGCAGTTCTCCGCCGTCGACGGCCTGATCACCGGCGAGGAGAACATGCTCCTCATGGCGGACCTGCACCACCTCTCGCGCCGCGAGGGCCGCCGCACCGCCGCCGAGCTCCTCGGGCGCCTCGACCTGGTGGAGGCGGCCAGGAAGCCCGTCTCCACCTACTCCGGCGGCATGAAGCGCCGCCTCGACATCGCCATGACGCTGGTCGGCGACCCGCGGATCATCTTCCTCGACGAACCGACCACCGGCCTCGACCCGCGCAGCCGCCACAACATGTGGGGGATCATCCGCGAGCTGGTCTCCGGCGGCGTCACCGTCTTCCTCACCACCCAGTACCTGGACGAGGCCGACGAACTCGCCGACCGCATCGCGGTGCTGAGCGACGGCAGGATCGCCGCCGAGGGGAGCGCCGACGAGCTGAAGCGGCTCGTCCCGGGCGGGCACGTGCGGCTGCGGTTCTCCGACCCGTCCGCGTACCGGTCCGCCGCCGTCGCCCTGCGCGAGGTCACCAGGGACGACGAGGCGCTGTCACTGCAGATCCCCGGCGACGGCAGCCAGCGCGAACTGCGCTCCATCCTCGACCGGCTGGACTCGGCCGGCGTCGAGGCGGACGAGCTGACCGTGCACACCCCTGACCTCGACGACGTGTTCTTCGCCCTGACCAGCGGCACCGACGCCCCCGACCAGCCCCAGGAGACCGTCCGATGAGCGCCCTCTCCCTCGCCGTCCGCGACTCGACCACGATGCTGCGCCGCAACCTGCTGCACGCGCGGCGCTACCCGTCCCTCACCCTGAACCTGCTGCTCACGCCGGTCATGCTGCTGCTGCTCTTCGTCTACATCTTCGGAGACGTGATGAGCGCGGGTATCGGTGGCGGCGGCGCCGACCGCTCCGAGTACATCGCCTACATCGTCCCGGGCATCCTGATGATGACCATCGGCAGCACCGTGATCGGGGCCGCGGTGTCCGTCTCCACCGACATGGCCGAGGGCCTCATCGCCCGCTTCCGCACGATGGCGATCCACCGCGGCTCCGTGATCATCGGGCACGTCGTCGGCAGCGTGCTGCAGGTGCTCGCCAGCCTGGTCCTCGTCGGTGCCGTCGCCGTGGCCATCGGTTTCAGGTCCACGCACGCCACGGCCCTGGACTGGCTGGCGGCGTTCGGGCTGCTCGCGCTGTTCGCCCTGGCGCTCACCTGGATCGCGGTCGGGATCGGCATGGCCAGCCCGAACGCCGAGGCGGCCGGCAACAGTGCGATGCCGCTGATCCTCCTCCCGCTCATCTCGAGTGCCTTCATCCCGGCCGACACGATGCCCGGCTGGTTCCAGCCGATCGCCGAGTACCAGCCGTTCACGCCGGCCATCGAGACCCTGCGCGGCCTGCTGCTCGGCACCGGGATCGGCGACAACTGGTGGATCGCGGTCCTCTGGTGCGTCGGCCTGTCCGCGCTCGGCTACCGCTGGTCGACGGCGTTGTTCAACCGCGACCCGAAATGAGCGCGCGGGCTGCCTCCCGCAGCTCGTCCCGCCCCAGGGCGGCGTACTCCGACAGCGCGTCGGCGTACGCCGCCCGGTCGGCGTCCTCGGCCGCCCTCCGGGCGCGGTCCGCCGACATCGTCGGCTGGAAGTCGCGCAGCACCAGCAGCCGTTCGGCCAGCGCGATCATCCGTACGGTACCGGCGTCGCCGGACGCGAGCCCCGCCAGGCCGAGCGCGTGCAGCACCGTCCCGAACACCGGGAGCTCCATGCGCAGGCGGGACGGGCCGGAGAGCAGCGTCCGCAGCCGCTGCCGCAGCCGGTCGACCGGCTCCGCGACCAGCGCGATACGGCCGGCGTGCGCGTGCGCCGTCACCGACGCCGACTGGATCTGAAGCGCCCACGGGTCTAGCCGGGCGTCGTCGCCGTGCGTCGAACCGGCCGCGAGCATGCGCTCCACGGCGCCGCGCCACAGGCCGAGCCCGGTCTCCGTCAGTCCGCGGGCGAGCGCGATCTCGGCGCGCCCGCCGAGGTCGGGCCGGTAGAAGGCGTCCCGCTGCGGGGTGTCGTCGCTCTCCGTCTGCCGCAGCCAGTGCTCGGCCTCGTCGGGGTCGTCGCGCTGCAGGCAGGCGAGGACGAGGAGCGAGCGGATGCCGATGTGGTCGTGGCCGTCGCCGAGCCGCGGCAGCACCCGGAGCGACGCCTTGAGGTGCTCGTACGCTTCCTCCCCCTGCCCCGTCCGCAAGCACAGCTCGCTCAGCCGGGAATGCACCATGAGCCGCACGGAAGGATTGTCGACCGGTGCCAGTGCGACGACCGTCCGGCGGGCCGAGGCGAGCGCGCGGTCGATCTCGTGCTCGTGCTCCCAGACGTAGGAGGCGATGCACTCGGCGACGCCGGCGACCAGCGGCTGCTCGCTGTCGCAGAGCTCGCGCAGCACGTCGTAGTCGGGAGGCAGCATTCCGGGGACCGCGCTCAGCACGAACGCGGTGGCGCGCAGCAGCGTGTCCGGCGGGGCCGGGGGCAGCCTCCGGAGGGTGACGAGCTGGCGTACGGCGCGCGGGCCGTGGCCCATGAACAGGCTCGCCGCGCACAACACCGCGGCGGTTCGGGCGACTTCGACGTGTTCGGGCCCGGGGTGGTAGTGCGACAGCGGCGGGCCGGTCTCCGCGGCGAGGGCGGCGAGGCGGGGAAAGCTGGAGTCGGTGGACCACAGAGCGGCGAGCACGGCGGTGAGGGCGGCGATGCTGGGGCCGTCGGTACGGGCCAGGGCGTGCCGCAGGGCCGGCACGAGGTTGTCCTGCTCGGCCTTGATCCGCTCCCAGGCGGCCGTCGACTCCGAGGCGAAGAGCGCGTCGTGGTACGCGACCCCGAAGTCCCGTGCCCAGGCGAGGAGCCGGCCGACGGCCTCGTCCTCCTCGCCCGCCGCCGTGCGCCGGGCGGCGCTGAACTCCCGTACGGTCTCCAGCATCCCGAACCGCACGCCGGCCGGGGTGTCGGCGACGGTGAGCAGCGACTGATCGGCCAACTGCTCCAGGAGAGCCGGCGCGTCCTCGCCGAGCACCTGCTCCGCCGCTTCGCCCAGGAAGCCGCCGGGGAAGACGGAAAGCGTGCGCAGCGCCGCCCGGGCGTCCTCGGCGAGCAGGTTCCAGCTCCACTCCACGACCGCGTGCAGCGTGCGGTGGCGCTCCGGCATGTCCCGCGCCCCGCCCCGCAGCAGCGCGAACCGGTCGCCGAGACGGCGGGCGATCTCCGGCACCGACAGCACCCGCACCCGCGCCGCGGCCAGCTCCACGGCGAGCGGCAGCCCGTCGAGGTGGCGGCACAGCTCGGCCACCGCGTCCGGCGGCAGCCCCACGCCGGGCCGGGCGGCCCGGGCCCGCTGGGTGAACAGCTCGACCGAGGTGTCGAGACCGAGCTCCGGCAGTGCGTACACCGCCTCCGATGTGAGGCCCAGCGGGGCCCGGCTGGTGGCGAGCACCCGCAGGTCCTTCGAGGACGAGACCAGGGCCTGTACGAGGTCGGCGGCGCCCCGGACGACCTGCTCGCAGTTGTCCAGCACCAGCAGCGCGGGCCCGGAGCCGAGCACGCCGAGGATGCCGGACACCGGGTCGGCCGAGGCGTGGCCGCTCACCGCGCCGGGCCGCCCCTCGCCCGCGCCGAGCGCGGAGGCCACCTCCGCGGCCACGTCCTCGTCCGCGGTGACGCCGGCGAGCGGCACGAAATACACCACGCGCTGCTCGGCCCGGCGGCTGACGGCGTGCGCGAGCCGGGTCTTGCCGAGGCCGCCGGGGCCGACGACGGTGACGGCGCGGGAGGCGCGCAGCAGCCGTTCCACCGCCGCGATGTCCTCGTCCCGCCCGAGCAGCGGGTTCGGCTCGTGCGGCACGCCGTGCCTGACCACGGGCGCCTCGCCGCGCAGCAGCTCCCGCTGTACGGCCTTGAGCCCGGCGCCCGGATCCGTGCCGAGTCCGTCGCGCAGCTCACGGCGGTACGCCTCGTACCGCGTCAGCGCGGCGGACGGGCCCGCCGTCGCCGCCTCGCCGCGCAGCAGCTCGGCGAGCACCTCCTCGTCGCGCGGATGCGCCGAGGCGGCGACGGCCAGTGGCCCGGCCGCCTCCGCGTGCCGCCCCAGCCGGGCGAGCGCGAGCGCCTGCGCGCGTACGAGCGTGCCACGGACGGGGGCGCGCTCCGTGCGCAACGCGGCTATGGGGCCGGTGTCGCCGGCCGCGTCGGGGGTGCCCTTCCACAGCGCGAGCCCGGCATCGGCCGCGGCCAGCGACCCCGCGTGGTCCCCGGCCCTGGCCCGGTCCGCGCTCGCGGCGGCGTGCAGCAGCAGGGCGGAGCTGTCGACCTGGTCCTCGCCGAGGGTGAGCCGGTATCCGGTCGGCGTGCTGACGATGACGCCGGCGCCCAGCTGCGCCCGGGCCCTGGAGACGAGGACCTGCAGCGCCTTTCCCGGCCGCTCCGGCAACGCGTCCGGCCACAGCCCCGCCACCAGCCGCTCGGTGCCGCAGCCCGTGCGCAAGTCGCCCGCGAGCAGCGCGAGGAGGGCACGGAGCCGGGGCGCGGTGACCTCCTGTCCGCGATAGGCGACACGCGGCAGCAGGGTCAGGTCGGTGGTCACCTGGGTAGATTAGCCAAGGCGCCGGCCACCGGAACTCCCGCTGCGCGGGCCCCGCACTCCCACCGGCCGAACTCCCGCTGCGCGGGCGGCCCTTGCCCAACGCGCTTCCGCCCACACGAAACCCTGATCGGCAGGACGATTCCCGTGCGGGGGGCCGGAGTCGGCCGACGAGGTCAGCAACGGCCGCCCCGGGTCAGTCGCGTCCTCGGTGTGATGCCCACCAGGTGAGCGGGGCCGGCGGGAGGCAGACCGTCAGGTAGATCGCCACCGCCGGCAGCACCGGCTCGCCCAGGCGGTGCTGGTCGGCCGCGAGCAGTCCCAGGAAGAGCACCAGCACGCCGTAGACCGGCCACGGGGCGCGCTTGGTGATCCTCATGCCGCACTCCTTGGTCGGGCGGGCTGGGCGTTCTCCAGGCCTCCGCTGCGGCTGATCGTGGATGTCCGGTTCGCCGGCGGGTCGGCGGGTGGGCGGGTCAGCGCCGGATCGCGGGGGCGGCGGACGCGCCGTAGGCCCGCAGCCGTCTCTCCCGGCCCTGGGGCCGGACCCACCCCAGGTCCGTCCCACAGACGCCGAGGACCGTGCCGAGGGCGTGGCTCATCGCCGCGTGGACGGCGGACCGGGCAGCCGTCGCCGACCCGGCGGCGGGGGAACGGCTGTCGGCGAGATCGGAGAGCCGGCGGGCCGGGTTCCAGCCGAGGTCCACGACACCGGCGGTGTCGTCCTCGTCGCCGGAGGGAGGGCACGGTCCGAGCGTGACACCGGGAGCGCCGAGGTGGCCGGCGACGGGCAGCCCGGCGAGAGCGGCGCTGCGCCGGACGGCCCCGACGGCCTCGGGGCCCAGCCCGAGTTCGGCCGGTGTCCGCCCGGGCGGACGCCGCACCAGGACATCCGGCGGAACGTGCACCCCGCTGCCGCGCGTACCGCCGACCCGCAGTTCCCAGCCGAGACGGTCCCGGCGGGCGTCGAGGCCGAAGGCCGGGAGGAACTCGGCGAGCGCGGTCTCCATGCTCGCGGTGACGGTCTGCCGGGCCGCGAAGGCCGGCTGCTGGGGCCGTTCCATGGCTGCCGCGTCGGACAGCCGGCGGGAGGACCGCCAGTGGAGGGCTATCAGCCCGTCGCACCGGTCGTCATCGTCGAGCGGATCCGCGGGGCACAGGTGCACCCCGGGGCCCTGGCCGCCGAAGGCGACCGGCAGGCCGGAGAGGAGGACGGCCTCGGTGATGCGGTCGGCCAGCAGCGGATCGACCTGCCTCGGCAGGTGCGCGAACCGCCCGCGGATCCCGTCCAAGAACACCCCCCGTTCGACCGGTCGGGCCGCCGGCGAGCACCCGCCGCGAGGTTACCGGCGCACCCGGGCGGGCCGCCCGCGAATCCGGAATCTGACCGGATTCCGCCGGTCGGCGGCGCCGAGTACCGCTGCCGGCCGCAGGGTTCGCGGCTCTGCCCTTACGGGCAGTACCGACCGGCGGACGGGCCAGGTTCGCGGAACCACCTTGACATGGCGTCGGCGGGGCGATGAGGTCCGTCGGCGTGCTCGCCGAGGCCCTCGTCTCCGGTCGGCGCCAGATCGCCACCGAGCTGCGGGCGGGCGACCATCAGTGACGGCTGCCGGCCGCTCCCCGGGTGGGGAGCGGCCGGCAGGCGGTGCCGCGGCCGGGCCGCCGGGCCGCCGGGCTCAGGAGGCCGGGTTGCCGACCAGCTGGAGCGGGCCGTTCAGGGTGTTCGGAGTGCAGCCCGGACCGGCCAGGGTCAGCTGGTCACGGGTGTTCACCACGCTCAGCGGGCCGGTCAGGGTGGTGCCGCAGAACCGCACCGTGCCGGCGCCCACCGCCTGGACCGGACCGGTGAGGTCCGATCCCGTGACGACCAGGCTCGCCCCGGCGCGGACCACGACCGGGCCGGTCTGCTGGGCGTCGGTCAGGCAGGTGGTGCCGGTGCCGACCACGAGCGGGCCGGTGTGGCGGCCGGTGACGGTGCTGGTGCAGGCCGGGCCGGTCGCGACCTTGGCGCGGAAGTCCAGGGCGTAGGCGAGCTTGCCGGGCTTGGCATCGGTGATCGGCGCGCTCAGCTTGCCGAACTCGCCGCCGGTGGGCTTCTTTCCGGCGTTCCACGGGGTCAGCCGGCCCAGCTGGTCGGCGGTGCGGCCCTCGGCTATCACGGTGTCCCCGGGCGCGGCCGACATGGCCTGGGAGGCCGTTCGGACCGCCGCCAGGTAGGAGGCGGAGTCGGCCGGGTCGTAGGAGCCGGGCAGGCCGATGCCCTGGCCCCGCAGCCAGTCGCCCCAGAGGAACTCCAGGTACTCGGCCGCGTCGTCCGGCACCGAGTAGCCGATGTCGCGGGTGAAGTAGACGAGGCTGCGGTACGGGTCGTCGTGGAAGTACGCCAGACCCAGGTGCTGCGGCAACTGCTCGACGGTGAGCGGCTGGTTCCTCTCGTCGACCAGGCGGACCCAGTCGCGGGCCCGCATGGCCTGCCAGAAGGCGGCCGGCGACAGGTCGCTGAAGTCGGCCCGGACGATCAGGCGGATGTGCAGCTGCGGACCGCCGTCCGGGGCCTCCAGGAAGGAGGTCAGGGTGTGGTGACCGTCGGTCAGGTAGAGCGCGCCGCCCGGTCCCACCACGACGGTCTTCATCCCGGCGCGGCTGGCGGCGGTCTCCTGGCCCGGCGCGAGGGCGCAGGTGAAGGTCGACGGGTCGGCGAGCCGGGCGCCCGGCCGCACCGTCACGGCCTCGCCCTGACCGTTGGTCTCGCACCAGTCGTTGAAGCGCTTGTTGACGGACCCGTTCAGCTCGTCCTTGGGCGAGGTGTAGCGGCCGAGCTTGTAGTAGACCTCGTCGTAGCCGATCGAGGACTGGGTGGGGCGCAGCTGGTCCAGGCTCACGTCCAGCAGGTCGCCGGGCTGGGCCCGCAGGGCCGCACCCGCGGCGGGCGCGGTGGCCGCACCGGCCGGGGCGGCGAGCCCCGCCAGGCCACCCAGTGCGAGCGCGCCGGCCGCCGCGGCGGCGAGCAGCCCGCGGCCCGGGCGACGACGCCGCGACAACGGTGCGGGGGTGGGGCCGGTGTTCATGGTTCTCCTGCGGGTCGACGGCTGACGGCAATGCGGTGCTGGCGCATATCCATCCATCACCTGCGGCTCGACCGATAGCCGCAGGGCGGCATCGGGGTGGCGGGAGCGTGAACTCTGTTCGTCACGGCGGCCGGCGGGCCCGCACCGGCCACCGCAGGACCGCCGGATCCCCGCCCCTGTCATGCACGCACGACCGGCGGTCCGCCCGGGTGGAGCAACCCGTTCACCTGACCGCAGCAGCACGGGTATTCGTCGCACGACCGGTCAGTTCGTCCACTGCTAGCGTCGCGTTCGGCGAATGCGCCATGCTCGCCGTCCCCCACTCCTTCCGAAAAGGAAGAAGAAATGGCCACTACGGCTCCTGACATCATCACTCTCAAGATCGAGAAGATTTTCAATGCCCTCGACACCGACCACAACGGGTACGTCGAGTGGAGCGACTTCCAGCAGCTCGTCGACCGGCTCCTGACCGAGTACCGGCTGGACCGCGGTGACCGCCGGGCCACGGCCCTCCACGCCGGGTACGCCATGTTCTGGCAGGAGCTCGCCCGCCACGCGGACGCCAACGGCGACCAGCGGATCTCCAAGGACGAGTACATCGCGGCGGCCCGCGCCTCGATCCTCGACAACAGCCGCTTCGACTCGGTCGACGGCCTGAGCAATGTGCTGTTCGACGTCATCGACGTCAATGGCGACAACGAGATCGACAAGAGCGAGTTCGCCCGGTTCCTGGGGAACGTCTGGGGTGTTCCGGCGCCCGACACCGCCCAGGCGTTCGCGGCCCTGGACACGGACGGCGACGGACGGATCTCCCGTTCCGAGTTCGTCCGGGCCGCGCGTGAGTTCTTCATGTCCAACGACCCGGCGGCGCCCGGCGGTCGGCTGTTCGGAGCCGTCTGACGCCTTCTGGATCAGTCGGTTCGCGGCCGGGGCCGGGGGGCCCCGCCCCCCCCCGGGGGGGGGGGCCGGCCCCGGGGGCCCCCCCCCCCCGCCGGCAACGGGGGGGGGGGGTTTGGGGGGGGTGTGTTAAACCTAGAT
>NZ_JBIVMI010000003.1:187778-262607 GCF_044753005.1 Kitasatospora sp. NPDC088548 | reverse complement strand
GGGGGGGGGGCGCGCCGGGCCGTGGCGTTGGGGTTGGCCGGGGGGTTGTGTTGTCTTTTGGGGGGGGGGCGGGCCCCGCCCCCCCGGCGCGCCGCCGGGCGGCCGGGCCCGGCCATGTGTCACCCGGCCGACGGCCGGATCCGTGGCCGGTGGTTGGGCCGGTGGAGTGAACCGCTTCGAGGTGGCCCGGTATCTGTCCGCGGTTCACCGTCCGCGGCAGTAGGTTCCGGCAGCGGGCAGGCAGGCGTGGTGCGGAAGAGGTGCGCGTGATGACAGGGGTGCTCGACTGCCGGGGTGTCACGGCCGACGGCCTGATGCGGGTCGATGACGCGGACTGCGGGCCCGAGTGGCTCAGGGCGGCTCTCCAACTCGCGGTCCTGCTGGAGCTCGCCACGATTCCCGTCTACTCGTGCGGCCTCTGGTCGATCAAGGACCCGCACGCCGACGACGCCGTTCACACGGCGCTTCGCGACATCGTCTTCGACGAGATGACCCACCTCGCCCTGGCGGCCAACATCCTCCGCGCCACGGGCTCCGCGCCGGTCCTGACCGACCCGCGCACCGTGCCGGCGTATCCGGGGCCGCTGCCCGGGGGCCTTCGGCCCGGTCTGACGGTCCACCTCACCGGGCTCGACCGGCAGGCCGCCGGCATGTACGCGCGCATCGAGCTGCCCGACCGCCCGCTCGCCGCCGACGCCGGTGCCAGTACCGGTGCCGGCGGCACCATGGGCGCGTTCTACGCCAAGGTGAGGACGGCCGTCGCGCACAACCGGCACCTGTTCGACGCGGACCCGGGCCCGCAACTGGACGTCGACCTCTCCAAGCGGTACGCCGGCGGCAGCGCCATCACCCCCATCCGCGGCTGGCAGGCCGCGGACACCGCCATCGGCGTCATCATGGAGCAGAGCGAAGGCACCGGAGACCGCCCGGACAACCCCTACCCCGCCGGCCCGGGCGAGCCGGCCCACTACTACGTCTTCCGTGAGATCGCCCGCGGCCGCAAGCTCGCCAGAACCGGCGAGGACGGCGAACCCGGCGTCCCGGCCTGGGACTTCACCGGCCCTCCGGTCCCGATGCCGGCGACCCACCCCATGGGGCGCGTGCCCGGCGGGGGCTGGGCGAACGACCCGGTCAACAGGCCCACCGGCGGCGTCGAGGTCGTCCTCGACGACTTCAACGCCCACTACAGCTCCATGCTGCGGGCCCTGGAGTCCGTGTGGCGGGCGACGTCGAAGGCCGCCCAGTACGCCGAGCTCAGCAACGCGATCAGGTCCATGGGGCACATGCGGGCCCTCGCGCGCGTCCTGGTCCGCATCCCCCTGCCGGACGGCCAGGGGGCCACCTACGGACCGGAGTTCCGCTACGTCGACCGGGAACCCTGACCGCGCCTCCGCCGCCCCGCCGGGCGGGATCCGTACCGCCGAACCCCCAAACGAGAGGAGAACCGGTGACGCCCCCCGCGTACACCCTGGCCAGTGCCCCCGGTGCGCTGCCCCTGCTCGGCCACACGCTCGCGCTGGTACGCAGGCCGCTGGAGCTCGTGGCGTCCCTGCCCGCCCATGGCGACCTGGTGCGTATCCGCATGGGCCCGCACCGGGCGTACGTGGTCTGCCATCCCGACCTCGTCCACCGCGTCCTGACCGAGGACCGCACCTTCGACAAGGGCGGCCCGTTCTACGACAAGTTCCGTGAGGCCGCCGGCGACGGGATCTCCAGCTGTCCGGCCTCCGCCCACCGCCGGCAGCGCAGGCTCGTCCAGCCCGCGTTCCACCACACGCGGCTGCCGGGCTACGCGGCGACGATGACGCGGGAGATCGCCGCCCTCACCCGGCACTGGCACCACGGCCAGGTCCTGGACGTGCCCACCGAGATGAGCCGGCTCTCCGCCGCCGTCACCGCCGGATGCCTGTTCACGCTCGACAGCACCGCCCTGCCCGGGGTGTTCGACAGCGTCACCGCGATCAGCACCTCCGTCGCCCGGCGCGTGATGCTCGCGCTGCCGATGGCCGACCGGATCCCCACCCCCGCCAACCGGCGCTTCGCCCGGGCCCGCGCACACCTGCGCGAGCTCACCGAGGTACTGATCGCCGACCGCCGCGCCACCGGCGTCCACCAGGACGACCTGCTGTCCACCCTGCTGACCGCCCGGGACCAGGACGGCCGGGGCCTGACCGACACCGAGATCCACGACCAGCTGGTCACGTTCGTCATCGCGGGGGTGGAGACCACCGCCTGTACGCTGTCGTGGGCCTGGCACCTGCTCGGCACGCGCCCGGACATCCGGGCCCGGGTCCAGGCCGAGGCCGATGCCGCCCTCGGCGGCCGCACCGCCCGCTACGAGGACCTGCCCGCGCTCGGCCTCACCCGCCGGGTCGTCGCCGAGACCCTGCGCCTGTACCCGCCGGGCTGGCTCATCACCCGGAGGACCACCGCCGACACCGAACTCGGCGGCCACCACCTGCCCACCGGCACCACCGTCGTCTACAGCTCCTACCAGCTCCACCACCGCGCCGACCTCCACCCCGACCCGGAGTCCTTCGAGCCCGACCGCCCGCACCGGGGCCCGAAGCCCGCGCACGGCAGCCTGGTGCCGTTCGGCCGCGGCGCCCGCAAGTGCCTCGGCGAGACCTTCGCCCTCACCGAGACGGTCCTCGCCCTCGCCTCCATCGCCGCCCACTGGCAGCTGCGGCCCGTTCCCGGACCGCGCGTCCGCCCCTCTCGCCGCGCCACCCTCGGCCCCCACCGGCTCACCATGCGCCTGCACCGCCGCCACGCGACCGGCGCCCTGGCCGGCTGAACCCGGGCACGGCAACGAGCCACCACCAAGGAGACACCCAGTGCCCAGGACCAGCGTCGCGGTGATCGGCTCGGGAGTGGGCGGGCTGACCGCCGCCCACCTCCTCCAGCGCTCGTACGACGTCACCCTGTACGAGGCCGCGCCCAGGATCGGCGGCCACGCCGAGACCCACACCGTGCCCGACGGGGCGGGCGGGAGCGTCGCGGTCGACACCGCCGTGATGATGGTCCACGCCCGGGGCAATCCGCACCTGATGCGCCTGTTCGACGAACTCGGCGTCACCACCAGGCCGTTGGGAGAAATCACGCTGAGTGTCGTCTGCGAGGAATGCGGATTCGCGAACCCGGACGCCCACGACCTGCACAGGCCCCCGCCCCAGCCGCAGGCGGTGCCCGCGTCCGCGTGGCAGCGCGTCACCGAGCAGACGAAGCGGTTCTCCGACGACCTGACGGCCGCACTGGGCGCCACCGCGGCCGACCGCACCCTCCACGAGCTGATCGACGCCGGGGAGTACGGCGACTACGTCGTCGAGCACGTCATCATGCCGGTCATGGTCACCATGGGACTCGTCCCCGCCGACCACGTCCGGCGTTTCCCGCTCGGCCACCTCTTCGAGACGCTGGACCACAACGGCGTCCTGGCCGGTGACAACGGCTGGCGCTCCGTCGTCGGCGGCACCGCCTCCTACGTCGAACGCATCGCCGCACGGCTGACCACCGTCCTGCGGTCGACCCCGGTCCGCTCCGTGCGCCGAACCGCCCGCACCATCGACGTCCGCGACGCCACCGGCACCGTCCGCTCCTTCGACAAGGCCGTCATCGCCACCCACCCCCGGCACGCACTGGACCTGCTGGCCGACCCGTCCGGGCTCGAAACGCGAATCCTCGGCGTCTTCGACTACGTGGCCAACCCCGGTGTCCTGCACACCGACGCCTCCGTACTCCCCACCGCACCGGGCATGCGCCGCACGCACAACTACCGCCAGAGGTCGTGCCGCCCCGTGAACGCGGCACCCTCGCTGAGCATCGACCTGAACCGGCTCCAGGGCATCGCCTCGGCCGCCCACCACATCGCGTCCTACAACGACGAGGCCCGGCGGGCCTCCCCCGCCACCGTCATCGCCCCGCTCAGCTACGAACACCCCGCCTGGACCCCCGAGAGCGCCGCCGCGCAGCGGCTCCTGCCGCTCGTCTCCGACCACCGGCTGGCCTTCGCCGGCGCCTACCACCACGCGGGCGGCTACCACGAGGACGGCTGCCTGTCCGGAGTGCGCGCCGCGGCATCGCTCGGCGTCCCCTGGTGACAGACGGCTCCCCCGGCACGGCGCAGCGGCCGCGCCGGGAGCGCCCTCCGCCACCGGGCCCGTCACCCGCCGCGTACGGCCCGTCCGCGCGGCCCGGGCACCACCGCGTTCCCGCCCGTCACAACGAGGAAGCGTTCCAGCCCGGGCGTGTACGTACTCACCGTCGACACGCCGTTGGAAGCCCGGTGCAGCACGCACGCGAACGGCCGGAACCCGCGCGCGCCGAGCATCGCGACCAGGTCGTCCAGGTGCCCCCGGGCCGTGGCCGGTGCGGCGGTCTCCCGGAACGGCACCTCCACCGCACCCGCGAGGTGCGGCCCGAAATCCGCCCGCCCGGCGGCCAGCAGCCGCGGCCGGCGCCTCAGCGCCCCGAAATCGCGCGGCACCCACAACGCCCGCTCCGCGGGCGCGGAGATCTGCAGCAGCTCGCGCAGCGCGCGCCGCACCGCATGGGCCGCCGACAGCGAAGCCCCGTACCCCTGGAACCTGAACCCGCCGTCCGGCGCGGCATGGGCGCAGTAGGCGGGCACCCGCAGATCGGTCGTCATCTCGATCAGCCGGACCCGCCGCCCCACCCGCCGCTCGGCGTACCCGAGCAGAGCGGCGAGGGCGTCCGGCAGGGTGCCGGGGTCGACCAGCCGCAGCCGCGCCGGAGACGCCACGAGGAAGGTGTCGACGAGCAGGAGCGAGAAGGCGTCGCGCTCGACCGTCTCGGCCAGCGCGTGCACCACCGCTTCGGTGGTCGAGGCACCGCTCGCGGTACCGCTGTTGTTGCTGTAGCGCGAGGCCGACGCGTACGCGAACGTGTCACCGGCCAGGCCCCGCAGCCGAGCGCCCTCCGCGCTGCTCACGTACGAGGGACAGGTGAGCAGGAGCGGAACGTCGAGCGTCCCCGTGCCGCACAGCGCGGTATGACGGCGGCAGGCCACCCCTGCGGCGGGGCTCCGTGCCAGCAGGGGGACCCCCGGTTCGTCGGCCAGTTCGCCGGCGGCGAGGTCGCCCGCGCGGTGCCGGACCAGGTCCTCGGGGCGCACCCGGGCAGCGTGACTGTGGTAGTGCTCAAGTGCCTCGAACAGCGCGCCCACCCGTGCCGCGGCCGGGTCGCCCTTGCCCGATCCGGTGGCGCCGGGCGGCCGGGAGCCGTCCGTGCGCAGCAGGTCACAGCGCCACGCGTCGCCACGGTCCGACAGCCGTGCCACCAGGCCGGCTTCGGCCGCGGCGTCCTGCCCGCGGCTCCACGCCTCGACCAGGTCCAGTTCCCGCTCCCCTGCCTGGACCGGGGTGGTGGTGGTTCGGGGTGATGTCGTCATGGTCCGGCCCGGCCCGGGGCCGGGCGCTCCTTCCTACGGCGTGGTCGGTGCTGCGGACACACGCCGGGTGGGCGCCGGCCCGATGCCGTACGCCCACCCGGATGTGAGCCCCGGAGGTCAGTTCGCGTCGCCGGCGCTGTTCTCGATCTCGTCGAGCTGGCGCTCCTCCGCCGGGGTCAGGTCCTCCCCTTCCGGCGACGCGTCGTTCAGGCACCAGGCTGCATCCGCACCCATGACATCTCTCCCTTCGGTGAAATCGAGTAGCCGATCGGCTACGGCAGGGGGCGTTCCCCGGGGCGTCGGTGGCGAGCACCTGCGGTGGCCGGAACACCTCGACAGCGCAACGCTTTCACCCGCGCGGGGCAGCCGGCGCCCGTCGCTCGGCCATCCGGCGGACCGGGCCGACCGGGCCGGGCCGCCGGGGCGGGGCGGGGTGGACGATGGAGTGAGTGGCGAGTCGCGCTCCGCCGACCGTCCTGGCCGGGCCCAGGAACCGGGTGGAGGGTGCCGCGAGGAAGGAGCCGGAGATGGCAGCGTCCGCTGGAGGCCTCGTCCGCACGGTGGCGTGGGTGGTGGAACGTCCGGGCCCGATGGCGTCGGGCCCGTTGAGACGCGTGGAGCGAACGGTCTCCGAACCCGGTCCGTGGGAGCTGCTGGTCGAGGTGGCCGCCTGCGGTGTGTGCAGAACGGACCTCCACCTCGCCGAGGGCGACCTCGCGCCGCACACCCCGCGGTGCACGCCGGGCCACGAGGTCGTGGGCCGCGTCCTTCACCGCGGCCATGAGGTGCGGGACTTCTCCCCCGGTGACCGCGTGGGTGCGGCCTGGCTGGCGGGTACCTGCGGCGTGTGCCGGTACTGCCGGGCCGGCCGCGAGAACCTCTGCCCGGACTCGCGGTACACCGGCTGGGACATCCACGGCGGCTACGCCCGGTACGCGGTGGTCGACGCCCGCTTCGCCTACCGGCTGCCGGAAGGGCCTCCCGACGAGGAACTGGCGCCGTTGCTGTGTGCCGGGATCATCGGCTACCGGGCCCTGGAGCGGGCCGAACTGCCGGCGGGCGGCAGGCTGGGGATCTACGGGTTCGGCGCCTCCGCGCACCTGACGGCGCAGCTCGCCCTCGGCCGGGGTGCCACCGTGCACGTCCTGACGCGCGCCGAGGAGGCCCGGCGGCTGGCGCTGGAGCTGGGCGCGGCGTCCGCCCGGGGCGCGTACGAGGCACCGCCGGAGCCGCTCGACGCGGCGATTCTCTTCGCGCCGGTCGGCGACCTGGTACCGGTGGCCCTGTCCGCCCTGGACCGCGGCGGAACGCTGGCGGTGGCCGGCATCCACCTCAGCGACATCCCCGTGCTCGACTACCAGCGGCATCTCTTCCAGGAGCGGACGCTTCGCAGCGTCACCGCCAACACCCGCGAGGACGGCCGCGCCTACCTGGCCGAGGCCGCCCTCCACCACCCGACCGTCCGCGTTCGGCGGTACAGCATGGACCGGGCCGACCGGGCGCTGGCGGACCTGGCGGCCGACCGGGTCACCGGCGTCGCCGTCCTGCTCACGGACTGACAGCGCGCGGGAGAACCCGGACGTGGCATTTCGCGACGGCGGCCGGCTTCGACCGGGCTGCTCTCGTCAGGACGCCGGGTGGATCCGGGGGAACCGGGGCAGGGCAGCTCAGCGGATGCCGCGTTCTCGCAGGCAGCGGTTCGGCGTGGTACCGAGGGTGCGGCGGAACGCGGTGTGGAAGGCGCCCGCGGTGGCGTAGCCGACCGCGTGGGCGCGGCCGTCGACGGGGGTGGGGGCCTCGACGGGCAGGGCCGGGAGCGGTCGCAGGAGGTCGAGGACCACCGCCGCGGTCCGGTCACCGGCCCCGGCCGGCCCAGGGCCGAGATCGCCTTCCGGGCCGTCAAGGCCGGGCGGACCGGGCGTCTCCGCGCCCGGCGGCGGAGGAACCCGGTCGCCGGGAGGGGTCAGGCCGACGGTCCGAGCAGGAATCCCAGCAGGTCGAACTCGCCCGGCGAGGGCAGCGCCTTGCGGTGCAGGCCGGCGAGCATGGCGGCCACCGCGGTGGTGACCGGGGCGGTGCGGGTCCGCTGCTCGGCCCAGCGCCAGTCGCCGTCCGGGTTGACCTCCAGGAAGACCGGCGTGCCGTCGCTGATCAGGAAGTCGAACGCGCCGTAGCGCAGCGACATCGCGGCGGCCAGGGTCCTGGTGGCGGAGGCCACCGCCGGCGGCGGCGGCACGGGGCGGATCTCCATCCGGTCGGGTGCGGTCCAGGGGTCGGCGGGTGAGGCCTTGCCGACCTGGAACGTGTGGAGCCGCCCGGCCACGTAGTAGACGCGCAGCTCCGCCTCGTGCTCGACGTACTCCTGCACGATCACGGGCGGCCCGGGGCACGGACCGGCGGGCAGGCCGTGCGGGCCGTCCCGCTCGACGACCGTGGGGAAGACCCCGGTCAGCCGCCCCGGCGCCGGTTCGACGAAGTGGTGGTGTGCCGCCTTGACGACCAGCCGCGGGCAGTCGAACTCGTCCCGGGCGTGGGACGGGTCGGTGGTCAGCATCGTGCGCGGCACCGCGATCCGGTGCCGCCGGGCGAGCCGCAGCTGGGAGAGGATCCCCGGCCGGCCCGGGCGGATCGTCGTCCCGGAGACCGCCGCCAGCTGGCCGGCCGCGGCCTGCCAGGACTCCCGTACGAACACGGTGTGGGCCGGATCCCGCGTGCTCTCGATCGCGGACACCGAGAAGTGCCTGATCCAGGTCACCGTGGGGGTCAGCCAGCGGCCGTTCAGCCGGACCGCACGCCCGTCCGGGGCGACGAGCAGGTCGGTGGCGACGAGTTCCTCGGCGTTCAGCCGGGCCGACCGGATCCCCGCGGCACCGAGCAGGTTCTGTACCGCGTCCAGGTCGCCGTCGCACGCGCGGCTGAGCAGCAGCACAGCCGGGACGGGCCGGGGCCGGACGTCGACGACCCGGGCGGGTTGCCCGAGCTGGGCGAGAAAGGCCGGGTGACCGTCAGCCATCGCCGGTCAGCCGTCGCCGTCGGGCGGCAGGTCGTCGGCCAGCAGCTCGTCGGCCATCACCAGGAGCTTGGCCACCGTCGCGCCCACCTGCTCGGATGCCGTGGGCAGCCGCTCCGCCACCCGTTGCAGCAGGGCCGTGTCGAGCCGCGGGAGCCGGGCCTTCCCGGCCCGCGCGCCGTGCTCGGCGTCCCGCGACCGGAGCTGGAGGAGCAGCTCCAGCACCGTCGCCATCTCGGTCGCCAGCAGCCCGAGGGAGGCCATGTCGCCGAGGTCGCAGCGCTGCCGGCTGTCGCGGTCCAGCACCTCCAGCACCCCGACGCAGTCGCCCGCGCAGATGAGCGGCGCGGCCATGATGCTGCGCGGCACATAGCCGGTGAACTCCGCCGCCTTGCGGGCGAACCGGGGGTTCTCCGACACGTCGTCGATCACCAGCGGCTGGCCGGACACCATCGCCCAGCCGGCGATCCCGGTGCCGCCCGGAAACCTCGTCCCCAGCAGATGGTGCTCACCCTCGCCGGCGACCGCCTCGAAGACCAGGTCCCCGTTCTCCTCGTCCACCAGGAGAACGGAGGCGGCGGCCGCGCCGAAGACGCTGCGGGCGACCTCCACGATCGACTGGAGCAGTCTGCGCTGCGGGATCTCGGCACTCTCCAGCGGGTCAGTCGCCACGTGGGCCTCCATCGGGTACGGCTACGTTCTCGGCGGCCAGGTAGAGGACGGACTTGAGCTGGAACGGCGTGAGCGAGCGGTGCTTGCTGAGGATGAGCGCGCAGATGCCCGCGATGTGCGGGGTCGCGAAGCTGTTGCCGGTGCTGAGCAGCTGCCGGTGGCCGGGGCCGGCCACCGGCACCCGGACACCCCGTGCGTAGAACTCGACCGGCGGTGACGGGTTGTAGTAGTAGGTCATCGGGTTGGGGACATCGTGGCTGGCGACCGAGATGACCGAGGCGAACGGCCACGGGTAGCTGCGCACCGGCATGTTGTGGGCCGACGCGACGATGACACAGCGCCGGAAGTAGGCGGAGTCCGACAGGTCGCGCAGGCCGTCGCGGAAGTCGGTCTTCGTCGTCGAGAGGCTCATGTTGATGACGTCGAAGCCCTCCTCGATGGCCCAGGTCAGTCCGGCCAGCAGGGCGGCGCCGCTGCCGTGCCTGCCGCTGGACAGGACGCGCACCGAGGTGAGCGACACCGCGGGGGCGATGGACCGGATCACGCTCGCGCAGGCCGTGCCGTGCCCCGCCGCGTCGCCGGGTTCCGTGGGCGTGACGGTGAGGTCGCCGTCCTCTCCCCTGGTCACGTCCATGGCCCGGTCGAGCCCGCCGACCAGCGGGTGGTCGGCGTCCACGCCGCTGTCGAGCACGCAGACCCGGACCCCGGAGCCGTCCGCGTCCCCCCAGGCCCACTCCGGGGTGACCGGGCCGAGCGGGCTGACGTCGAAGGGCTCCTGCGGCATCACGGACGCGGGCATGCTCCACGCGGGCACGCCCGGGAAGTGGTCGCGCGGTGGCCTGCGCCAGGGCGGGAGGTCATTCACCGGTACCACCCGGCCCCGGTTCGCCGGCATCGAGCCACGCGCGGACCCGGGCGGCCGGCAGCGTGGCGCCCTTGGCCTCGAACCTCCGCAACGCCTCGGTCCCTTCGGCCGTCGCCCGTCCGGTCGTCCCGGCCGCTCTGAGCACGATCGCCAGGTCGAAGAGGGCCTCCCCGGTCAGGCACAGGTCGTCGGAGCCGGCGGCCAGGGACCGGGCCGCCATGGCTTCGGCGACCGCCTCCTCGTGGCGCCCCCGGGCGGAGGCGATCCGGCCGCGCAGTGCGGCCGAGCCGAGCCGCGCCCGCAGGCCCGCCGTCCCGGCGTCCCGGTCGATCCGGTCCAGCGCCGACGCGGCGACGGCCACCCGGCCCTGGGCGAAGAGCTCCCTGGCGATCGCGACCTCGGTGCTCCGGGTGTCCGGGGCGTGGTCCGCGGCGCGCAGCACGCCCAGGCTCTGGCGGTATCGCGCTTCGGCCGCCTCGTGTGCCCCGGCCAGCGACTCCACGAAGCCTGAGGCGTCCAGCACCACCGCGTCGGCCAGGTCGAGGTGCACGTCGCGGGAGTACGTCAGCGCGTCGGCCAGGGTGCGTCGTGCGCCGTCGAGGTCGCCGCCGAGCGCCTCCAGGTGCGCCCGGGTCACCAGCACCGGGATGAGCAGGGTGCGGCCGGCCGCGAACCGGTGGCCGAGCATGGCGCACAGCTCCAGCCCGGTGGCCACCGGCGTCGGCGCCCACTGCGCCAGCTCGCAGACGGCGCAGAGCAGCCGGTCCTCCTCGTAACGGTCGTTCATGGCCCGCGCCCGCGCCAGCGCGAGCCCCAGCGAGGCTTCGGCGGACGCCGCGCGCTCCGCGGCGAGTTCGAGGTAGGCCCGCAGCTGGTGCAGCCGGCACCAGCTGAGTTCGTCCCCGGGGTCGTGCTCCAGCTCCGCCGCGATCCCGGCCGCGGCCGCCGCCACGGATTCGGGCGGCGCCAGGCCGAGCCGGAGCTCGACGATCCCGCGCTGGACCGCGCAGGTGGCCGCGGACCTGCGGTCGCCGGGCAGCGCGGCCTCGGCGGCGGCGAGCGCGCCGCGGCACCGCTCCTCGTCCTGCAGCCAGAGCCCGGCGTCGCAGAGGTGCAGTGCGAGCGCCGTCTGGCGGGGATCCCCGCCCGGCAGCAGCTCCCGCCCGCGCTCCAGCAGCTGGACCGCCGCGGGCAGGTCCTTGCGGGCCAGGGCGTTCATGCCCTCCGCGATCAGGGTGTTCGCCGCCGGCCCGGCCAGCACGGGCAGTCGCGGGTCACCCGGCCGCAGCTGCCGGCGCAGTCGGCAGGTGGCCTCGACGTGGTACGCCACGGCCATCGCGTCCTGCGGCTGCTCCCGGGAGAACCATTCGGCCAGGAAGTCGTGCCAGCGCTCGCGGCGGGTCTTCGGGGTGAACTCGTAGGCGGTGTCGCGCAGCAGTGCCTGGGCGAAGCGGAAGGTGCCGGCCGGGCCGCGTTCGAAGACGCGCCGCCGGGCCAGTCCGGCCATCGCCGCGTCGGCCGCGGCGGCGCCGGTGCCGTCCGCTTCGGCCATCACCCGCAGCAGCTCCCGGGTGAACTCGCGCCCGATCACCGCGGCGAGCTCCAGCAGGCCGCGTTCGGTTCCGGGCAACTGGTCCAGCCGGGCGCCCAGCATCGCCTGGATGGTGGGCGGGATCTGGGTGCCGGGGGCGGTCTCGGCGAAGACGTCCATGAGCTGCTCGGCGAACAGCGGATTGCCGTCGCAGAGTGCGGCGACCCGGCTGTTCACCTCCTGGTAGCCCTGCGGATAGACGTCGTTGCGCAGCGTCAGCTGCCCGACCAGTTCGGCGGTCTGATCGGTGGTCATCGGTCCGAGCTCCAGCGTCGTCGCGCAGGGCTTCCCGCCGCCCCAGGCGCTGCGGATGTCCAGCAGTTCGGGGCGGGCGACGCACAGCAGCAGCACGGGGACGCCGTGCAGCCAGGTCGCGACCTCGTCGATGAGGTCCAGCAGGGTCTCCTCCGACCAGTGCAGGTCGTCCCAGACCATGATCACGGACCGTGACCGGCCGAGGGTTTCCAGGAGGGACCGCACCGCCCAGGCGATGTCCTCGACACCGACCTGGCCGGGGCCCCCGTTCTGGTCCACGACCGTGCCGAGGGTGTGCGCCACCAGGCCGTGGGCCGGCGTTCCGCCCGCCGGGTCGGTGTCCTCCGCCAGGAGCCGGGTGAGCGCCGGCCAGCCGCCGGGGAGCGAGCCGAGCATCTCGGCCAGCGGCCGGTAGGTGATCCCCCGGCCGTAGGACGAGCAGCGTCCGGACAGCACGGTCACCTCACCGTCCGGCAGGGTGGCGAGGAACTCCCGTACCAGACGCGACTTTCCGATTCCGGGCGCGCCGATCACCGTGGCCAGGCACACCTGTCGCCGCCGCCGGACCCTCCGGAAGCTGTGCTCCAGTTCCTCCAGTTCGTCGGCCCGGCCGATGAACGGGGTGGTCGGCGGGGCGTCGGCGACCAGCACCGGAGCGGTGACCCGCCAGGCCGGCACGGGGTGGGCCTTGCCCTTCAGCCGCAGCGGGGCGACGGGCTCGATGCCGACCTGCGAGCGCACCATGGCGGCGGTGTCGGCGCAGAGCAGCACCTCGCCCGGCCGGGCGGCCGTCTGCAGCCTGCTGGCCGTGTTGACCGAGTCGCCGATGACCCGGAAGTCGTCCCCCGCCCTGGTGATCACCACGACGTCACCCGTGCAGACGCCGGCCCGTGCCTCCAGCTTCACCTGGTACTCGGCGTCGAGTGCGGCGGCGAGGCCGGCGAGCGCGGCGAGCGCCCCGGTGGCGGCGCGCACCGCGCGCACCGCGTCGTCCTCGTGGACCACGGTGGCGCCGAAGGCGGCGAGGATGGCGTCGCCGATGAACTTCTCCACCACCCCGCCGTGTTCGGCGATGCAGGCTTCGCAGCTCGCGAAGTACCGGTCCATGACCTGCCGCAGCGGCTCCGGGTCCAGCCGTTCCGCGAGCGCGGTCGAGCCGACGAGGTCCAGGAACAGCATGGACACCTTCCTGCGCGTCTCGCGCTGTGCGGCGCCGGCCGCCAGCGGCGCGCCGCAGCCGGCGCAGAATCTGTCCGAGTCGGCGGCGCTCCGTCCGCACGCGGGGCAGTTCACTGTGCGCCCTTCTCCAGGGCGGGTTCGGACGGCTCGGGTTCGGACGCGGCCGGGTCGGACGGCTCGGGGTCGGACGGCGCAGGGTCGGACGGCGCTGGGTCGGACGGCGCTGGGTCGGAAGCGGCGGCCGGCGCGGTGTCCGTGACGGGGAGGGCGATCCGGGCGTAGACGCCGGAGAGGACGATGACGACTCCGGCCGTCGTGAGGATCGTGTCGATCGGGCCGAACCGCAGGCCCGCCACCGAGCCCGAGAAGTCCCGCAGGCCGTTGCTGGCGAGCCAGCCGGAGACCACCGCGGCCAGCATCGACGCCAGTTGGGTGGCCGGATAGAACACCGCGACCACCCGGCCCCGGAACTCCCGGGGGGCCGCGGCGAGCAGCAGCGGTGACATCGCGGTGTTCAGCATGGTGAGCGGAACGGCGAAGACGAAGAGCAGCGCCACCGCGGCGGGGAAGGCGACCTGCCGGGAGTACAGGACCAGCAGGGTGCCGCTCACCAGCAGGCCCATCCAGGTGGTTCTCCGGGCACCGATCCACTGCACCACCCGGCCCGAACCCAGCGCGCCGAGGATCCCGCCGATCCCCATCGCCATGCCGAGGTAGCCGTACAACCGGGCGGACACGTCCAGGTTCCTGGTGGCGAAGAAGACGTTCAGGGTGCCCAGGGCGCCGATGCCGAACTGGCCGATCACGGCGAGCAGCAACAGCGCCACCAGGAACCGGCTGCCCGCGAAGAAGCGCACGCCCGCCGTGAACTCCTTGACCAGCCCGGGCCGTTCGGCGCCCGGCCGGTCCCGGCCCGCGGCCGGTGCGGGCCGGACGTCCACCGAGCGGATGGCGATGTACGACACCAGGTAGGAAACCGCGTTGAACAGCAGCGCCCACTGCAGGCCGACCGTGAACAGCAGCGGCGCGGCGAGCGGCGGTCCGATGATCCAGGCGGTCTGACCGGTCGCCTGGGCGATCCCGGCGGCTCGCGCGCGGTCGGCCTCCCCCGTGACGAGCTCCGCGATGACCGAGAACCGCGCCGGTGCGAAGAACTGGCTGGCCGCGTTGAGCACCAGCACCGTCACATAGATCAGGCCGAGCCACACCCCGATCGGGAGGTCGCCGGCCGGCAGGAAGGAGACGGCGGCCAGCACGGCCACCAGCCCGCCGCGGACCACCTCGGTGCGGAGCATCGTGGCACGTTTGTCCCAGCGGTCGACGAACACGCCCGCGACCGGGCCGACGCACAGCACGGCTATGCCGGTCGCCAGCACGACACCGCTGACCGCCTGCGGCGCCCACGGCTTCCCCTTGACCAGCACGGTCGCCACCCACAGGACCAGGGTGGTGCTGAAGACGGCGTCTCCGACGGACGAGACCGCCTGCCCGAACCACAGGCGGGTGTAGTCGCGGTTGATGAGGGTCAGCCGAGGCCTCATGAGGCTCGCGCCGATGAGACGGCCAGCGACATGAGGGCGGTCACCAGGGTCGTGTGATAGGCCTTCTCGAAGAACGCTCCGGCCGGTTCCGCCGCCGTGGCCCTGGTACTCGCCGACCGTCCGGGAATCGCGCCGTCGGGCCGCTGGGCCCGGGCCAGGCACTCGACGGCGGCGACGCCCAAGGGCGTGCGGAGCGGATCCGCTCCCAGGCAGGCCTGGGTCATGACGAGTTCCGCGACCAGATCCCACCAGTCGTGCCGGACGCAGTACTCCAGCGTCCGGCGGACCAGTTCCGTCGCGCCCGCCACCGCGTCGTCGGACAGCGCCGGGCCGGTCCGGCCGAAGTCGCTGAAGTAGAAGGCGGAGTGGGTGATGCCGTACGCCTCCGCGATGGTGACCGGCGGCGCGTCGTCCGAAGCCGTGCTGTCCGGCGGCGCGTCACCCGGCGCCGACTGGTCCGCCTGGTCCGGCCGGTCCGTTCCCGGCGCCGCGGCGGCCAGTGTGACGAGCACGTTCTGCCCGGCGAGCTCCTCGTAGGGTTCGATCGTGTGGCGGACCCCCGCCTTGTCCGCGTAGTACCGGAACTCCAGTCGCTGGTAGGGCGACTTCCCGCGCGGTGACAGGTCGTCGTCGGTCAGCCGCGCCAGCCCGGCCCGGCACTGCGTGTCATCGATCCCGTCGGGTGCCAGCGCGGCGTAGACCAGCGCGTACTGGGCGGCGTACCTGGGACTGCCGGTGATGAGCCGCGGGAAGTCCGGGTGCTGCCAGACCGTGCGGACCACGGCGGTCGCCTTGCCCAGCCGGGCGTCGTCCTCGTCGCCCAGCCGCGCCCAGCAGTGGCAGAGCAGCGCCAGCTCCAGCGCGGCCTTCGCCTTCCCGTGCTCCAGGGGCCGGGCGCTCGCCGAGTACGGATCGAAGTAGTCCAGGTTCCGGACCAGCCAGCCGAGCGCGCCGGCCGACAGCCGGTCGAGATCTGATGACATGTCTACAGTCGCCCCGTCTCATCCAGGTAGTCGAGCAGGGCCGCGTCCACGGTGTCGTGGAAGGCCGCCAGCGTCCGCTCGTCCTCGCCGTGCCGGTACAGGTCCTCGCACCCGACCCACCGCTCCCGGGTCTGCGCGCCGGGCAGGTATCCGCCGGTGACCGTGCCGACCTCCCAGTCGGGCCTGCCCGCGGTCTCCCAGCAGCTCGACAGCGTCCCGTCCGCGCTCACCACCGCGCCGTAGCGGCCGTCACCGTAACCGCAGGTGGAACACGGCTGATGGGACTGCGGGCGGCTCACGCCGAACCCGAGGTCGAGCGCACGGCGCTGCCACCTGGTGAAGCGGGCCGACAGCTCTCCGCCGTGCAGCAGGTCGTTCCCGTAGCCGACGCCCACGTCCCCCACCTGGGCGAAGTACAGGGTGCACCGGTCGGGGTCGAGCGCCGCGGCGAGCCGGTCGATCAGCGCGTCGACCCCCTGGAAGGTCTCCTGGGAGACGTTCACCCGCAGGATCCACCGGACCGGGGCCGCCTCGGACGCCCGGACGATGTTGCGGACGATCGTGTCGAAGGTCCCGCTGCCGTGCGACCTCCGGACCCGGATCCGGTCGTGGTCGGGGCGGTCGCCGTCGAAGGTGACCTGGATGGACTCCAGCCCGAGCGCGGCCAGTCGGCCGGTCAGCGCCGGGGTGAGCAAGGTGGCGTTGGAGATCATCCAGGCGGACACCAGCCCGTGGTCCGCCGCTCGCTCCAGCAGTTCCAGGCAGCCGCGCGGGTTGAGCAGGGGCTCCCCGCCGAACAGCAGGATCCTGAGCCGCTCCAGGCCGGCCGCGGCCATCTGCCGCTCGGTGAAGTCGAGGATGGAGGTGATGGTCTCCGAGGTCAGACGGGTCTGGGCGATCCGCGGCGGGCGGCTGCCGCCGGCCGGATCCTGCTCGGTGTTCTGGAAGCAGTAGCCGCAGCCCAGATTGCAGTGCGTGCTCGTCAGCACCGTCAGCGCGTAGGTGCGCGGCGGCGCGGCGGGCAGCAGTCCGTGCTCGCGGAGCCGGCGTTCGGTGCCCGGCCGCAGTGCTCCGTCGGCGGTCAGCTGCCCGGGACGCAGGCGGGCCACCCCGCCGCCCGGGCCCAGGAACCACCAGTTCCGCTTGCCCTGGAGGATGCGCACGCCGTCGACGCGGTCGGCCTGTGCCCGGCTCACAACGCCTCCCGCACGGCCGGTGACCGCTCCTCGGTGACCACGCCGCCGGCCGGCCGGCCGGCGGCGTGTCCGCGCGAGACGATCACTGCGGCCAGCGCCGTCACCAGGGTCGCCTGGTACGCCACCCGGAAGAACTCCACGGCGGTCGCGGCCGCGTCGGCCCGGTCGGTGGCGGACCGTCCGGGGATCGCGCCGCCGGACGACTGGACCTCGGCGAGCATCGACAGACCGGCCGCCCCCGAAGGGGTCCGCAGCGGATCGATGCCGAGGCAGTACTGCGCGAGCACGAGCTTTCCGACGAGGTCCCAGTCCCCGCGGTCCACGCGGTGGTCGGTGAGCCGGCACACCGTGCGGCGGGCCCGCTCCAGGTCCTCGCCGGTCAGTCCGGGATCACGGAAGCCGAAGTCACTGAGGTAGAAGACGGTGTGGGTCACGTCGCACACGTCCAGGCCGGCCACCGACCGCCCGTCACCGTGCCGGGCCAGCAGGCTGGCTTCGTACAGCTCCCGGTAGGAGTGCAACCGGTGGCCGACGCCCGCGAGATCGGCGTAGTACCTGGTCTCCAGATGGAGGTACGGCGACTTCCCGCGCGGCGTCAGAAAGCCGTCGTCCTCGACCCGGGCGAGCGCGGCCCGGTGCGGCCCTCCGGCGAGCCCGGCGGGTGCCAGCGCGCCGTATATCAGCTGGAACGCCCGTGCGTAGCGCGGGTCGAGGGTGAGCAGGCGCGCGTGGTCCGGGTTCTGCCAGACCCGTTCGACGGTCGCGGCCACCTGGCCCAGGCCCGGGTCCGACGGCGCGGCCTTCTCCCAGCAGCGGTACAGCAGGGCGAGTTGCAGCAGCGCCTTCACCCGAGGGGTCACCGGAAGCTCGGCACGACCTGACGCAGAGTCAAGATAGGCCGAGTGCAGCCGTATCCACCGTAGCGCTCCCTCCGACAGCCTCTCCACGGCCGCCTTGTCCAGGCCGGTGGACCGAGTACCCATGCTTCTCCCTAGTCCTGGAGGTCGCGGACCGCTGAGCCGCCCGCTCGATGACATCGGCCGCGCGGACCGGGTTGTTCGCCGCGGCGAGCCGGTGGCCGAGTTCGCGGGCGCGTTCCCGCAACAGGTCGTTCTGCCAAGCCGATTCGAGCGGACCGGAGGGGTCCGGCGTCACCGCTCTCGGGATGTGCGCGGCGACACCGGCCCGCAGACAGGCCCCGGAGAGCAGCGGCTGCTCGGCGCCGTTGGGCGAGACCCCGAGGACCCGGCCGCGCACCAGTGCGGCCAGCACCGGGGCGGACGTGCCGTTGGTCAGCACCAGTCCGGCCAGATCGATGAGCGGCCCCATCCACGGCTTGCGCACGAGCAGGATGTCGGCGCCGGGCGCGGGCCGCGGATCCGTCGACCGCCCCTGCTCGACCACGGCCTGGAACCGGCCGTCGGTGAAGGTGGCGTTGAGGCGGGGCCACGGGGTGCCACCCCCGAAGAAGCGGCCCAGATGCACATAGACGACGGGCTTGCCGGACAGCTCCACCTGGGCCCTGACCGCCGCGAGCTCGGCCTGGTCGGCGGCCGGCTCCCACGCCAGCGGCCCGACGTGGTGCACCCGTTCGGGCAGCACCGCTCCCGGACACTCCAGCACGGGGTCGCCGCGGAGCAGCAGCGCGTCGCCCAGCAGCGGGCTCTCCGGCCACCGGGGACGCCGCCCGGCCAGACCGGCCTGCTCCCGGGTGGCGGTGTACAGCTCCAGGCACGCGTGGGTCCGGTTCTTCCTGGTCCGGCCCAGCTGCGGCTCATCGTCCCCGCCGGCCCGGTAGTTCCACAGGTGGACCGAGAGCCCGATCACCACCACCGGAATGTCCAGCGCCTCGGCGGCGAGCAGGGCGCCGTTGCACAGCACCGAGGTGACCAGCAGGTCGGCCCCGGCCTGCCGGGCGGCGCGCACGGTCGCCCGGTACTGGGCCGGCCCGGTGGTGCCCCAGCAGGCGGCGGAGAAGGCCCGCCGCCCGCCGAAGTCCTCGGCCGCCGCGAACGGCAGGCCGGCCTCGGCCGCGACGGGCGCGGCGGCGGACCGGCCGAGCACGCCGACCTGGTGACCCCGGCGCCGCAGCTCACGCCCGGCCGCGATCGCGGGGTAGAGGTAGCCGCCGTCACTGAGCGGGCAGAGCAGGATGTTCACGGCGCCTCCGGGGCTGTCGGGCGTCGAGCGGGCCACCCGGCCTCCGGCAGCCTGTGCCGGAGGCCGGGCGGCCCGCTCAGTCCTCACGACTCGACGTGTCGGGTCAGAGCGCCGAGCTGTTGTTGACGATGCAGCCGGCGGTGTCGTCGTGCGCACCGTGCGCGACGACGTCGACGTCCTCCTCCTCGGCCTCGACCTCGGTCGGCTCCGGGTTGATGTCCTCGGACATGCTGTCCTCCTCTGCGATGGCGGCGTCCGCTACGCCGGTTCAAGAGAAACCTTGCGGATCTCCGGTTTGACGGCGACTGGTCAGCGGTTTGATATCGGTATGACGATTGGTCAGCGGCTCGACACCGTCCCGCACAACCCACCCGGCAGGGCCCGGGGATCGACGTGTCGGGTCAGAGCGACGCGGTCAAGTTGACGATGCAGCAGGCGTCGTCGTCGTGCGCACCGTGCGCGACGACGTCGACGTCCTCCTCCTCGGCCTCGACCTCGGCCGGCTCCGGGTTGACGGACTCGGGCATGCTGTCCTCCTCTGCGATGGCGGCGTCCGCTACGCCGGCTCGGGAGACACCGTGCGGGCCCCCGGTATGACGACGGCTGGCCGGCGGTTCGACAGCGGCATGACGACCGGTCAGCGACTCGACGCCGGTACACGGTCGGCCGCGCGGGCCGCCAGCTCCCGCGCGTAGGCGTAGGGCAGCGCCGGCATCTCGTACTGCACCGTGTGCGCGAGCACCTCCACGTTCGGGACGGTGAGCAGGCTGGCCTCCAGCAGGTGCTCCAGCACCCGCACCGCCGTGTCCGGGTCGGAATCCAGCACGGCGGCGGCCTGCTCCAGCGTGAACACCGGCTCCGCGAGCCTGCCGAGCCGCAGGACCGCCCAGTGCGCGGCCTCGGGCAGGTCCTCGATCGACTCGGCCAGCCGGGCGCGCACCGCCGAGTCGCCCCCGCACAACTCGTCCAGCAGAGCCCTGGTGCCCGCCATCCGCGCGCCGTACTCCCGCAAGGGCACATGGCGCAGGAAGGCCAGCCGGTCGGCCACCAGCCGGACGCCGAGGGGCAGCAACCCGGCCGCCCTGACGATCCGCCCGGCGGACTCGCGGTCCGCGTCGACCCGGTCCATGCCGATCACCCGGCCCAGGAACTCCACCGCCTCCTCCGCCGCGAAGGGCGAGAGCCAGAGCCGGTGGGCGCCCTCCAGACCGATCAGCCGGGGCCGGGCCGTCACCACGACGGCGCTCTCCCCGGCCTCCGGCAGCAGCGGCCGCACCTCGCACTCCCGCCGGGCGTCGTCGACGACGACCAGGGCCCGGCGCCCGGTCAGCCAGAGTTGCCAGGCCCACCGCGGGTCCGGCGGGTCCGGCGGGCCCGGCTGTTCCGGCCGGCCTGGCGAGGCCGCGGCCAGCAGCTGGCGCAGCACGTCCTCCAGCAGCCGCAGTCTGCCGTCCTCGCCACGAAGCCGCACGAACAGGCGGCCGTCCGGGAAGTGGTCGCCGAGCCGGTGCGCGACGTGGACCGCCAGCGCGGTCTTGCCCGCGCCGAGCGGGCCGGTCACCACGGCCAGCCGGTTGCCGCCCCGGACCAGCCCGTCCGTCAGGTGCCGGGTGGCCGACACCCGCCCCGTGAAGGCCGGCGGATCGCAGGGCAGCAGGTTCGGCGGGACCTCCCGACGCGGGCGCGGAGCGGCCGGCCGCGGTTCGGCGGGCACCTGCTCGCACAGCAGCGAACGGTAGAACCGGGCCAGCGCCGGGCTGGGCGGCAGCCCGAGCTCGTAGGCCAGCGACTGACGCAGCTCGTCGTAGACCGCCAGGGCCTCGGAGCGCCGCCCCGCCTGGCACAGCGCGGTCATCTGCAGCATGCGCAGCCGCTCCCGGAACGGGTGCTGCTGAGCGATCTCGGTGACGCGCTCGATCGCGGCGGGCCCGCCGCCGGCCGCGATCTCCGCCTCCGTCCAGTCCTCGAAGACCCCGAGGAAGCGCCGGTCCAGCCGTTGAGCGGCGGCGTTGATCAGTGGTACGTCCCGGAACCCGTCCAGGGCCGAGCCGCGCCACAGCGCCAGGGCCTCGGCCAGTTCGCCGGCCCGGGCCCGCTGCTCGAAGCAGAGCGAGTCGAGCTCCCCGACCGCCGCGTGGAGCACGTACCCGCCGGCCTGGTGGCTGATCCGCGAGCCGGACTCCGCGCCGACCAGCCGGCGCAGCGCGGATATGTACACCTGAATGTTCTTGCGGGCCGTTCGCGGCGGCGCGTCGTCCCACAGCGCCTCGACCAGGGAGTCGAACGACACCCGTGAATTCGCCTGGCACAACAGCGCGACCAGGAGAATCTGCTGTTTCCGCGTTCCAGGGTCCACTGAACGGCCGTCGTCCAGCACTCGGAGAGGGCCGAGAATCCCGAAACCAACGGCCATGTCACGCCAACTTGATAGCGGTGGAATGCCCTTCTACCTCGGCGTCCGAAACAGCGTCCAGCCGCTCTTTGACGGAGTTGAGGACCGCCACCTCGTCCTCGGTGAGCCGGGAGAGAACGTCCTGCTGCTCCGGCGTCAGCAGATCGACCGGGTTCCCCGCTTGCCGAAGGGCGGCGAGGGCGTCAAAGGTCATATTCCCCTCCTGTGTCGTGTCCCAGAACGTCATCGTCCTCGGCCCGGGCGACGCCCATGGGACCTCTGGCCACAGGGCGCCACCGGCCGGAGCCGATGCGACAACCAGCGCGAAGAGTCCGGCCTGAAACCTGGACTGAAGTCTCAGTTCCGCCGGCCGCGCTGCCCTCATGCTGACGCCAGTGCCCGGCACCGGCAAGAGGGCGTACCAGCCCTGATCGTGCCAACATATCTGTGAGGCAAAGGGTTTGGGACGTGACCGGACATCCGGAAGGGCCCCTGGACCAAGGCGCGGAGGCCCGCCGGAATCGATCGCGGCTCGTCGGCCGTTCCACACCGGTCGGTGGCGACGAGGGGGGTCAGGAAATGACCTCCCGGCCGGCCCGATCGCCGACTACGGTGCGGTCATGCGCACGCAGCCCCCGGGCGGCGGACCCTCGACGCCCCCGCCGGGCCTGCTCGCGGTCCACGCCCGTCCTGACGCCCCGCACCGGTACGGCCGACCCGCCCGGCCACTTCGCCGGAGGGTGGCCCGGCGGGTGGCCGGACGGGTGGCCCGACGGGTGGAGGCGGTCGGGCATCCCGGCGCCCCCTCGGCCGTTTCACCCGCTCCTTTCCCCCGCGGCCAGAACATGAGGAAAACTCATGTTCGTGATTCGCCGCCGGAACACCGGATGCGGCACAGTGGCCCCATGAGCGCGGACACGAGGAGCCACCAGGCGGCCGGGCGGACCGGGCCTGCCCGGCGGCGGCCGGTGCAACAGCGCAGCCAGGAACGCTACGAGCGGATCCTGGACGCCTGCGCCGGGCTGCTCGACGAGGCCGGCGCCACCGCGCTCACCACCAAGGAGGTCGCGCACCGCGCCCAGGTGCCGATCGGCACGCTCTACCAGTTCTTCTCCGGCAAGGAGGACCTGCTGGCCGCGCTGGCCCACCGCAACCTCGACCACTACCTCCAGCGCCTCGACCGCCGGCTGTCCGCCGGGGCCCCCGCCGGACCGGCCGGGTTCACCGACCTCGCGGTGGACGAGTTCGTCGCGATGAAGCGGGACGTCCCCGGCTTCGGCCAGGTGGACTTCGGCCTGGCCGGCACGAGTGGCCCGACCGGTTTCCGGGGCGACCGGCACCTGCTGGACACCGATCTGGACAACAACGCGGCCGTCGCGCTGCGGCTGCAGGCCCTCGGCGGCGAAGTGTTCGCGGCGGCCGACCCGGTGGCCCTCACCATCGGCCTGCGGGTCGCGCTGGAGGCGGCCGACGCGGTGCTCAATCTCGCCTTCCGGAGCGATCCGGACGGCGACCCGGTGCTGATCGCCGAATGCAAGCGGTTGGTCCGCTGCTACCTTGCGGAGCAGCTGGGACACGATTGAGCCGAGGCGTTGCGAGCCCGCTCCCGCCGCCGCACAGTGGAAGCAGAACGGCCGCCGAGGCGGCCACCACGACCCGAGGAGCAGACCATGCACGCAGCGGTAGGTGACCAGCTCCACATCCACAGTCGGTCGGTGGGCATGGTGGACCAGAAGGGCGAGATCATCGAGATCCGCGGCACCGAGGGCGAACCGCCGTACGTGGTCCGCTTCGAGGACGGCCACACGGGCCTGATCTACCCAGGCCCCGACTGCGTCGTCGAGACCCGCCAGGCAAGTCACTGACGCGCCCGCCCCCCGGCCGCCGCCCGGTACCACGGAGGCGGCCGGGGGCGGCGGCGTGCGGCAAAGCGGCCGACGTCCGGCGTCAGCGCAGCGGGAACACCTCGAACGGCACGGCGAACCGCACCCCGAGCCGGCAGCCCGCGCCCCGGCCGAAACCCTCCAGGAACTCCCGCGGGTCGCCCATGGCGCCGCCCAGCCCGGCCAGATAGGCCCGGTGCTCCTCCAGCGAGGCCACCCCCCGGTCGAAGTACCCGGTGGTGTCCACCGCGTGCCGCGCCAGCGGCGAGGCGACCGCCCAGATCTCCCGCACCCCGTTCCAGGGCTCGTGGCCCTCGGCGGTCAGCTCGCGGAACACCCACCGGTTGCCGGCGTCCCGCACCGCGTCCAGGGTGGCCCGGCCGACCGCGATGTGGTCGGCCTGGTTGAGGAGCGTCCCGCCGTACGTCTCGCGGAAGTTGCTGGTGATCACGATGTCCGGGCGGTGGCGGCGCACCGCGCGGGCGATGTCGCGGCGCAGCGGCAGACCGTACTCCAGCGCACCGTCCGGGTAACCGAGGAACTCGACGGTGTCGACGCCGACCACGGCGGCGGAGGCGATCTGTTCGGCCTCGCGCAGCGGGCCGCACTCCTCCGGGCTCAGCGAGTCGATCCCGGCCTCGCCGCTGGTGACCATGACATAGACGACCTTCTTGCCCTGGGCCGTCCAGCGGGCGACGGCGGCGGCCCCGCCGTACTCCATGTCGTCCGGGTGGGCGACGACCGCCAGCGCGGTCTGCCAGTTCTCGGTGACGGGCTCGAACGGCTCGGGTGCCTGCTCGCTCATGGTGGTGCTGCCTTTCCGGGCGGGGGCGGTCGCGCGGTCGTACGGCCTTTCCTTCGGACGGTCGTACCGCGGGTGACTCTAGAAGATCACCGTCCGGTCGGCCGCCGGACACCGCTGCCACCCCGATGGGCCTGCCCCTGACGCACGGGTCAGGGATTGCGTCCCGGCACCCGCAGCGACCGGCCGCGCTGAACGCCGAGATCGAGCGGCTCACCCGGCTGCGCGACGGCCTCGCCCGCCACGCCGCTACGGGCGGGGCGGGCGTGGCCGACGGGGCCGGCCGAGTGGTCGGGGCGGAACCCTAGGAGGCGTCCGGGGTCAGCCGGTCGGCCAGGGCCAGGTCGTCGCCCTGCGTGCCCGCGTCCTTCTCCAGCGACGGCCAGCGGATCTGGGTGGCGCACAGGGAGACGACGACCGCCGAGGCGGCGACCGCGCCCATGCCCCAGACCAGGCTGGTGGCGTTCGCGATGAAGCCGATCACCGCGGGGCCGGCCAGCAGACCGGTCGTCCCCATCGCGGCGACCAGGGCCAGCGCCTCGGAGCCCTGGCGGGCCGCGGCCACGTAGACGCACGGGGTCACGGCCGCGACGCCCAGGCCGACGCAGGCGAACCCGAGCAGCGTCGGCACCACGCCGCCGACCAGCAGGGCGAGCGCCAGCCCGGTACCGGCCAGCACGCTGCCGAACCGGACGATCCGGCCGTCACCGAAGCGGCTGCGCCAGCCGTCGGCGAAGATCCGGGCCAGCACCATCATCACCGAGACGACCGCGATGCCCATCGGGG
Organism: Kitasatospora sp. NPDC088548; assembly: GCF_044753005.1. NCBI lineage: Bacteria > Bacillati > Actinomycetota > Actinomycetes > Kitasatosporales > Streptomycetaceae > Kitasatospora > Kitasatospora sp. NPDC088548. Next base: position 237,882 of record NZ_JBIVMI010000003.1, on the reverse strand, counting down.
CCAGCGACGGCGCCGCGTGGACGACGTCCTTGATGTAGAGCGCCGACCAGTCGTTCATGGCGCCCTCGGTGACGGTGCCGAACACCATGGCGGCGCCCATCCAGATCGTCACCCGGGACGGCAGGCTGAGCTTGCGGCGCTCCTTCTTCTCCGCCTTCTCCGCCTTATCGGCCGCCTCGCCTGGATGCTGATCCTCCGTCAGGAGCCCGGGCCGGGCCAGGCCGAGGAGCAGCACCAGGAGCACGGCCGCCACCGCGAAGTGCACCATCAGGGTGGTGGTGAACGCGTTGACCGCGGAGGCGAGCAGCGCGGCGAGCAGCGAGCCGGCGCTGAACGTCGCGTGCAGCTTCGACATCGCGGTCCGCTGGAACCTCACCTCCAGCGCGGCGCCCTGCGCGTTCATGGCGACGTTCAGACAGCCGACGGCCATGCCGTCGGCGCAGAGGACCAGCAGGGCGACCGGGTAGTTCGGCACCACGGCGAGGACCGGCAGCAGCAGACCCAGGCAGAGCGCCGACAGCCCGGCCAGGCGCCGGGAGCCCAGCCGCTTCATCAGGACCGCCACGAGCGGGAAGGAGACGGCCGCACCGACGCCGCAGGCCATCAGCAGCAGGCCGATCTCGGCCTCGCTCAGGTCGAGCCGGGTCTTGAGCGCGGGCAGCCGCGACACCCAGGTCGCGTACTGAAAGCCAAGCAGGCAGAACAGTGCTGCGATGGCCAGTAGTGCTCGGTGGAATTCATCGCGAACACGGAACATGTGAATCAGCCCACTTCGTCTTTCGGTGGTGACCCGTACAACGGATCGCTGGTGTGCTTCGAGGGCTCGGCCGGGGCCGCCCCCAGGGCCATGGACATGTAGACCGCGTGGGCGCCGTAGCTCTCCGGGAACGCGACCTCGGGGTGCGCGCTGTACCCCAGCGGGGACCAGAGCACCTCGGTGCCGCCGACCGCCACCATGGAGAGCCGCTCGTACCCCTGCGCCCGGGCGGTCCGGGCCAGGTGGTTCAGCAGCCGCGGGGCCAGCCCCCGGCCGCGCAACTCCTCGGCGATCACCACGTCGTGCACGTGCAGATTGCTCGACCGGAAGCCGGCCCGCTCCTCCCGGGCCAGGTCCGGGCAGTGGAACAGCGGGTAGGGCAGGGACAGCAGATAGCCGCCCAGCCGCCCCCGGCGCTCCACCGCGAAGCAGGTGGTGGGCGAGGAGCGTCCCCGGGACTCCAGCGCGGCCCGCCCCTCGGAGAGACCGCTCGCGCTGTAGGCGCCGGCCTCCAGCGCCGCGACGCCCTCCCAGTCGTCGTCGGCCAGCGGCCGGATGCGGATGTCGTCGTCCATCTACTCAGAACCTCCCGGGGAGTCGCCGGCACCGCGGACGCAGGTGTACGGAAGCGGGTGGAAGCCGTTGAAACCCTGGGTCGCGTAGCTGGTGGCGTAGGCACCGCAGGAGTGGATCCAGACCGGATCACCCGAGGCGGCGGCCTCGGGGACCGGGACCAGGTCGCCCTCGTGGGCGTAGGCGTCGTCGCTGTCGCAGGTGGGGCCCGCGACCACGGCCGGCACCGACGTCCCGCCGGGGTGGGTGGGGAACTCCAGCCGGTACCGCAACTCGTCCATCTCGTACAGGCCGTTGAACTTCCCGCAGCTCAGGTAGAGCCAGTGCTGCCGCTCACCGGTGAGCTGCTGACGGGACGACAGCCGGGACACGTGGGCCCGGATGGCGCCGTGGTCGGCGACCAGGTGCCGCCCCGGCTCCATGAGGAACTCCAGGGGCGACTCCGACACCTCCCGCAGGCGCTGCATGCCCTCCCGGAGCACGGCGAACATCTTGTCCAGCGGCGGGTCCAGCAGCCGGCCCCGCTTGTCGAGACAGCCGAGCGCGGGCAGGCCGCCGCCGAGGTTGACGTGGTCCAGCAGGATCCCGCGCCGGTTCAGCGTCACCAGGACGTCGGCCAGCGAGTCCAGGGCGCTCTGCCAGGCCTCGGAGGTCATCTGCTGCGAGCCGACATGGACCGAGAGGCCGGACGGTGTCAGGCCCGCCGCCCGCGCGGCCTCCAGCACCCGGACGGCGTCGTCGGCCGAGCAGCCGAACTTCTGGCTCAGGCCCCAGAGCGCCCCCTCCCCGGTGGTGGCGAGGCGGCAGAACACCCGGGCGCCGGGGGCGTGGGCGGCGATCGCCGCCACGTCCTCCAGACTGTCGGTGGCGAAGTCCCTGACTCCGAGCCGGTACGCCTCGGCGATGTTCCGGTCGGACTTGATGGTGTTGCCGTAGTGGATCCGGTCGACGGGTACGCCGGTCCGGAGGGCCTGCTCGATCTCGTGCGGGCTGGCCGCGTCGAAGCCGGCGCCCCGCCCCGCGAGGCAGGCCAGGACCTCGTCGACCGGGCACGCCTTCATGGCGAAGCGCACCGCGATACCGGGCAGTTCACGCAGCAGTGCCGCGTACTGGCCCTCGATCCCGGTGAGGTCGAAGACGAGCAGGTCGTCGGTGGCGGCCGCCAGGGCCGCGCGGATGGATGTGTTCTGATGCATGTCGATGCTCCGGGTACGGCTACCGGAGTAGCTGGTGGGTGCCGACGGCCTTGCTCGCCTGCACCAGCGGGCCCCACGCGTCGATCAGCAGCGCGAAGTACTCGATGTCCGCCTGGGCCTCGTCGAGCAGGCGCTCGCGCAGGGGCCGCAGGTGGTCGGCGAACTCGGCGTACTTGCCGCCCAGTTGACGGTAGGAACGGTCAAGGACGTCCAGTCGTCGGATGTTCTCCGCCCGGTCCGCCCCTGCGCTGCGCCGGACCGAGCCGGCGATCGCGGCGACCCGCACATGGTGCTGCTCGTCGAGCAGCAGCCCGCCGGCCGCCTCCATGTCGTGGTAGACGGGGTAGAAGTAGAGCATCGACAGCAGGAACTTGGTGAACCGCAGCTGATAGGCGGTGAATCCGGGACCGGTCCGCCGCTCGGGGGTGTAGTGGTTCACGATGTTGCGGTTGTGCACGACCCCCGGCAGGGCGGCGTCACGGATCAGGTGCAGCAGGAAGTAGTCGCTGCCGATGGTGGCGGTGGCCGGCGGCAGCGGGACGCGCTCGTAGACCTCGTGGTCGAAGCCGATGTTGCACATGTCCAGCCGCCAGATGTCGGGGCTGCCCAGCGTCGACCGGTCCGCACTGAACGGCTCGGTGCCGGAGCCGACGAACGAGTCGTCGACCAGCTCCCGGCGCTCCTCCTCCGAGGCACCGGCATCGGCCCAGAGGCCGACCACCTCGTAGTAGACGGCGGGGTCCAGCTCCCTTATCTCGCCGATGTCCACCGACAGTTCACCGATGAAGGAACTGCCCACCAGCGACACCGGCCGCTCGGCGAGCGCCGGCTCCAGCTCGACGTCCGTAACGCCCGGCACCGCGTCGGCCGCCCGCTTGCCGAGCGACAGCAGTTCGTGGTGGACCGGGAAGACCGGTTCGCCGTCGAGGACCTGGTAGTCGCTGTCGGAGTCCCGGCGGAGGACGGCCTGGCAGCCGAGCGCGCCGGCGATCAGGAACGCCCGGTTGGTGCAGGCGCCGTAGGAGACGGCGTCCGGCAGCATCAGGTCCAGCACCAGCTCCGGCTCGGCGGCCCCGGACCGCTGGATCACCTGCCGCAGGAACGCGCGCTGCCGCTCCTCGTCGACGTGGTGCACGACCACGTTCGCCGCCGCGGGCAACCCGGCGACGGCCTTGGCGTGCAGGGCGAAGGTGGCCTCGTCCGAGGAGTCCAGGATCAGCAGATGCACCTCGACGTCGAAGGTCTCCGCGCCGTACACCGCCTCACCGTGGACGGCCGGGATCGTCGCGACGCACTCCCGGTTGGTCGGAAGAGTCAGGCAGACTCTGCGCATTCCGGCTCCCCCGTCGCCTCGTCGAACTCCTGGCCGCGCCACGACTTCAGCCCCAGCAGCTTCTCGCCGAGCCCGTTCAGCGCGGCGGTGCCGTAGCGGAGGGACTCGTGCCTGGTCGCGTCGCCGACCAGCGTCGCGTTCCAGTCCGGCGTGCTGAGGTGGCGCCAGGAGTCCACCCGGGAGCGGCGCAGCTTCTCGGCCTCCTCCAGGGCGGGCATCATGGACAGGTACTGGACCGAACGGACGCCGCTCTCCGAGGTGTTGCGGGCCACCCCGTGCGCGAGCAGGCCGTTCCAGATCAGCAGGTCGCCGGCCTTGAGCTCGGGCCGCACCACCGGGAACTCGTCCCAGTCGACGGCGGGCCGGATCGGGTCCCGGTCGGCCGGCTGGGAGATCTTCCACGGCTCGAACCGCCGGAACAGCTCGGGCGAGCACTGGAAGCCGCCGTGGTCCGGCTTGGTGTCGTTGAGCGCGATGATGCCCTGCACCCGCTGCGGCAGCACGCCGAGCGTGGTGTCCACGTCCCAGTGCAGCTCGATGTCGAAGCCGGTGTCGGTGGGCGCGATCAGCTTGCGGTCGCGGTTCCGGACGTTCGGCGGGTTCAGGTTGAGCCGGTCCAGCGTCACCCACAGCTCTTCGCAGTCCCAGACGTCGACGAACGCGTCGTAGACGCGCCGCGCCTGGCGGCTGTCCCAGACGAGCTGGTGGTGGTAGGCCTCGACGAAGCCGTAGACGTACAGGTCCCGGTCCAGATCGTCGCGGAACTCCCGTTCGGTGTACCAGTCTTCCGGCCGGGTCGGGTCGAGCCCCTGGAAGTCCCAGGTGAACTCCAGCAGGCGGGCCGCCGCCTCGGCGGGGATCGCCTCCTTCACCACGACGTAGCCGTAGGTCTGCCAGAACTCGAAGTCCTCTTCGGAGAGCACGCGGAGCGGCCGCGACTTCCGGATGTCCCGCAGCTGCGTCCGCGCCAGGTAGGTCTCGCCGTCCGCGCTGAAGTACGGGACGTCCGAGGCTGCTCGGTGCAGATATCCGTCAGGCGTCGACATGCAATCACTCCAAAGCTAGAAATTTCTGCGGCCGGACAGCGCGGACCGCTCCCACGAGCGGTACGCGAACGGCCTCGGCACGGCCTTCACCACCAGGCCCGCCGGAAGTACGGTGTTCGAGAGGACGGCTGACACGAGATCACCTGTCGCGAAGGGGAATCAGCCGGCCGGGCGCGATCTCATCCGCACACGTTGAAGCAAGGCCCGCCCGAGGGCGGAAAAGGACGGAAACCGACCTGCGGTGGCATATCGCGCCAAGTGGATCGGGCCCAGGGACAACGGAATTGCTGGGCACCTCCGGCCGCTTCGGCCGACTGCCCGGTGGAGGTGGCGGTTTTCCGCGCGAAAACAGCCGGAATTCCTACCTCCTCGTACTCGGCGCCCCTCACGGGACGCGGACACCCACAGCAAACTTCGCGAAGCTGGTCGGCCAACTCGCGGATCGGGCAAGGGTCTCGTTCCGTCTTCACCTTGCCGAACTTACGTTCCACTACGGTGGACTAGACCAACTTCCGGTGTCAACCCTCGACCTGGGGAGACTCGGTGACGGGACACCAGAAATCCGGAAACGCACCGCCCCTCATGAACGAACCACGCCCGTCCGCCTTTTGTTCCGTCAAACGACATACACCGGAAGCGGATCGCTCCACTCGACCGGAACCGGGCGGCTCGTCTTTTGTTCCGTTAATCGACATTCATCGAAGACGGGTATGCCATTCACCGCCCATAAGCGGCGAGGCCCGCGTCGCATGCCGCGCGGCGCGTGCCGACCGGACGGGCGGAGCGGACGGCCTCACCGAACACGCGAAGGCTTCCGCCCCGACGACCGCCACCGCAGGCCTCTCCTCCACAGAGACACCTCTACAGAGACCTCTATGCAGAGAGTCCTCTGCATCGTAGGATGCCGACATGACCGAGCAACCGGAACAGTCGCCCCCGCCCGCTAGCGCCCACCGCCGGATCGACGCCCGCAGCCTGCGCGGGCTCGCCCATCCGCTGCGGATGCAGATCTTCGAACTGCTCAACCTGGACGGCCCCTCCACCGCCACCCGGCTCGCCGAACGCCTCGGCGAGAACACCGGCACCGTCAGCTGGCACCTGCGCCACCTCGCCGAGCACGGCTTCATCGAGGAGGAGACCGGCCGGGGCACCAGGCGCGAGCGCTGGTGGCGGCGGGTGCCCGTCGCCACCCAGCTGAACAGCGCCGACTTCCACGACGACCCCGACAGCCGGGGCGCCCTCTCGCTCTACCTGCACGAGCTGGTGCAGCAGTACTTCACCCGGGTCTCCTCCTACATCAGCGAGGACTGGGAGGACGACTGGCGCAACGTCGGCACCATCTCGGACTGGAGCCACCTGCGACTGACGCCCCAACAACTCAAGGCCCTCAACGAGGACTTGGCAGCCGTCATCGCCCGCCACACCCCCGGGCCGGGCACCGAGCCCGAGGCCGGCGCGCTGCCGATCGTGGTCCAGCTCCAGTCCTTCCCGCGCAAGCCGCGCGACACCGCATGAGCGCCGACGCACGCGGCGGACTGCTCCGCCGCCACCGGGACTTCCGGCTGCTCTGGTGCGGCGAGACCGCGGGGAGGTTCGGCGCCTCCGTCTCCGGGGTCGCGATGCCGCTGATCGCCGTCACCGACCTGCACGCGAGCACCTTCGAGATCGGCCTGCTGTTCGCCGCCTCCTGGGCCCCCTGGCTGGTCATCGGCCTGCCGGCCGGCGTCTGGGTGGACCGCTTACCGCGCCGCCCGATCATGCTGGCCACGGCCGCGCTCTCGCTCGGGCTGTTCGCCGCCGTCCCGGTGGCCTCCTGGCTCGGCGTGCTCAGCACCGGTCTGCTGCTGGCCGTCGCGCTGCTCAGCGGCACCGCCGCCGTCTTCTTCCAGACCGCCTACACCGCCTACCTCCCCAGCCTGCTCGACCCCGCCGACCAGCCCGAGGGCAACGCCAAGCTGCACGGCAGCGCCTCCGCCGCGCAGATCGCCGGCCTCGGCTCCGGCGGCCTGATCGCGCAACTGGCCGGAGCGGTGAACGGCATGCTCACCAACGCCGCGACCTTCCTGGTCTCCCTCGTCTGTCTGAGCCGCATCCGGCACCGGGAGGCGCCGCCCGCCCGGCCGGACCGGCCCAGGGCGCTCGGCCGCGAGATCGGCGAGGGTCTGCGGCTGGTCGCCGGGGACCGCTGGCTGAGAGCGCTGACACTGTTCGGCGCCGCCTCCAACCTGTCCCTGATGGGGTTTCAGTCCATCCAGGTGGCCTTCCTGGTCCGCGAGGTCGGGCTCGCCCCGGGCACCGTCGGCGGGCTGATCGCGGCCGGGGCGAGCGGCGGCGTCGCCGGGGCCTTCGCCGCCCGCCGGGTCGCCGCCCGGATCGGCACCGCCCGCGCGATGATCCTCTTCGAACTGTGCCTGCCCGTCCTGGCCCTGCTCATCCCGCTCACCACCAAGGGCGCGGGCGTACTCGTCTACGTGGCGGGCGGGTTCGGCGTCTCCGCGGGCGTCGTGGCCGGCAATGTGATCAAGTCCGGCTTCCAGCAGCGTTACTGCCCGTCCGACCTGCTGGGCCGCATCACGGCCAGCACCGCCGTCCTCAACTACGGCACCATCCCGCTCGGCGCCCTCCTCGCCGGCGTCCTCGGCACCGCCCTCGGGCTGCGCCCCGCGATGTGGATCACCACCGCCGGAGTCCCGCTCGCCGCGCTCGTCCTGCTCTTCTCCCCGATCGGCCGCACTCGCGACCTCCCGACCTCCCGCACCGGCGAAGCCGCGGCCCCCACCGGCCGGGAAGCGTCCTCGCAGCCGGCGGCCTCGAAGTGATCCGCTTCCGGGACCGGCGTCCGGGCCGCCCCGGGGTCACTTCGGAAGGCACCCCGGGCGGCCGTCGGCCGGGGCGGGGCGCGTAGGCTCGGCGGATGTCCCTGCTCAGCCTGCACGACCGGGCGGCGCTGACCGACCGGTTCCGCGGTGATCCCGGCCTGCATCTCTTCGAACTCGGCGACCTCGACGACCTGTTGTGGCCGCACACCGCCTGGTACACGGTGTCGGACGACGGGCCGGTGGCGCTGCTCTACGCCGTGGGCGAGATCCCGACCCTGCTCGGGTTCGCGCCCGAGGAGCGGTGGCGGTCGCTGGAGGAGCTGCTTCGGGCCATGCTGCCGGTGCTGCCACGGCGGTTCCTGGCCCATCTGTCCGGCCGGGCGGAGGAGGCCCTCGCCCCGGTCTACCGCGTGGAGCGGCGGGCGGCGCTGCTGAGAATGACGCTGTCGGACCGGTCGTGCCTCGCACCGCACCTCGACGGCCCGTGGGCCCCGGCTCCGCTGGGGCGGGCCGATCTGCCCGAGTTGCGTGCCCTCTTCTCGGTGGCCTACCCGGGCAACTGGTTCGACGAGCGGATGCTGGACACCGGCCAGTACGTCGGTGTGCGCGAGGGCGGCGCCCTGGTGGCGGTCGCCGGGGTGCACGTCCACTCCCCCGCCCACCGGGTGGCCGCGATCGGCAACGTCGCCACCCACCCGGCGGTGCGCGGCCGGGGCGCGGCCGGCGCCTGTGTCGCGGAGCTGTGCCGCCGCCTGACCGGCACCACCGACCACATCGGGCTCAACGTCCGGGCCGACAACCCGGGCGCCGCCGGCCTCTACCGGCGGCTGGGGTTCACGGTCGTGGCGGAGTTCAACGAGTCGCTGCTCAGCGCCCGTTGACCCCGGTTCCGCCGGGTGCGGCGGAACCGGGGTCAACGGCAGGTGCTGCGGGGTGGCGCGGGAATCAGGCGAAGGCGGTCAGGGGAAGGTGATCAGGCGAAGGTGTTGGTGCTCCAGATCGCACCGCCGACGCCCTCGCCGCCCTCCTTCTTGTAGATCACGAGGTTGCCGTCGTCCTGGAGCTTCATGAAGGCTCCGGCGCTCCAGAAGGTGCCGGAGCTCCAGACCGAACCGACGCCGTTGCCCTGGCCCGCCGGGTAGACGACCGCGTTGCCGTCGGCCTGCATGACGAAGTAGCCGAAGGTGCTGGTGTAGGTGCCGGTCGACCAGAGGTGGGCGCCGTCGCTCTTGCGGTACAGGGCGAAGTTGCCGTCCCGCTGCATGATCAGCACGGTGGACTTGGACTCGGTCCACTGGGCGGACCAGACCGGCTGGCCGGAGCCGATGGTGCTGCCGATCCTGGTCGAGCCGGCACCCCAGGCCGCGCCGCCCGCGAGCGGGCCGCCGCCCTTCTTGTAGACGACGATGTTGCCGTCGTCCTGGAGGCTCAGGTAACCGCCCGGGGAGCTCCAGGTGGCGGTGTTCCAGATCGGGTGCTTGTCGGCCGTGTAGACGACGAAGTTGCCGTCGGGCTGCATCTCGGCGTAGGCGCCGGCGTTCCCGCCGGTGCCGGTGGCCCAGATGATGCCGTTGGGGGCGTTCTTGTGGGTCAGCGTGAGGTTGCCGTCGGCCCGCATGGTCAGCCGCAGGTCGCGGCCGGCGAGCGTCTGGCCGGAGGCGAGCCGCGCGCCGGGGCCGAGCAGGGCCTGGTCGACCGAGGAGCTGTCGAGGATCCACTGGCGGATGTCGTCGACCCGGCTCTCGACCGCGTCGGTGCGGGTCTCGGTGGAGCCGAAGCAGCCGCCCTGCCAGGAGAGGCTGTGGATGCCGGCCAGGACCGCGGTCGCGCCGTTCTCGCGGAAGGTCGGGCCGCCGGTGTCGCCCTTGCAGATCGCGCCGGTGGCCGGGGCCTTGGCGGCGATGCCGACGGTGGTCGCCGCGGTCGACTTGACCGTGACGGCCGCGCCGTGGAGGCGGTTCGGCACCCACTCGTCCTGGGTGCGCCCGTAGCCGGTGGCGCGCAGGGTGTCGCCCACCGCCGGGGCGGTGTCGGCGAGGGTCACCGGGGTGACGCCGAAGACCGGGCCGGCCAGGCGGGCGACGACGAGGTCCCGGTCGGCGCGCGGCTTGAGGTCGATCACGTCGACGGAGACACCGGTCTGGCTGCCCAGGTCGGTACGGCCGACGGTGACGACGGCGTGGTCCTTGGGCTTCCCGGCGGTCACCGTCGAGGGGTCGGCCGGGTCGGCGGCGAAACAGCTGGCGGCGGTGATCACCCAGGTCGGGTTGATCAGGGCCGCCGAGCAGGAGCGCTTGCCGTCGCCGATGTCGAGCCTGGCCGTGAAGGCGTAGCCGCCGTCGGCCACCGGATCGCCGACGACCGCGTTGGCGGGGACCGTGCCGAGGGCACAGACGCCGGCGACGGCGGTGGCGAGAACGCTGGTCATCCACGCGGCGCGTGGACGCTTGAACTGCATCTGTCGATCACCTTCGGGTCGTGGTGGAGGAGCAGGGCTACTGGCATGCGCCTGCCAGACCGGCACTCGGACCGGGGTTCGGACCGGGGAACGGATCAGACGGGCGGGACCTGCTCGTGAAGGCGGCCCGGGGCGCTTCGGAGAACCCTCGGGCGGCGGGGGAACGGAAACGGGCCTACTGCCCCGCGTCCGGCTTTCAGAGAGGGGCGGGCACGGTGGCACGCGTCCGGTCCGGCGACAACCCGGTGTCCGGCGGCCGACCGCCGATATGTGCGTCCATCACGCCACAACCCCCGTTTTCTGGCATGCCGATCAGTGGTGTGGGAGAGCGACGCCCCCCATCACCGGATCGATCTTCATACTGATATCACCCATGACCTGCCCAGCGGCAGATGATCACACGAAATCCATCACCGGCCGGGCGAAAATCGTCCGGTACGTGATCTCCATTCAGATGGGCTCCACACCCGGGCGACTGACCGTTCATCACACTGCGGACGGCCCGGACGCGCGGGGAACCGGCCGGTTCAGGCCACCCGCCGGGCGCTCCACAGCGGCAGGCCCTCGAAGAAGGCCACCGCCTCCGCGCGCCAGTACGGGCGCCAGCCGGCGGCCTCGGCGCGGGCGGCCTCGGCGTAACGGCGCAGGTCCGCGCGAAGGCGCTCGTCCACACCCCGCTGCCGGGCGATGGCGCGGACGCGCTCGACCGTCCCGGGCGGGCAGTGCGGGTCGCCGAGCGCGGACTCCACGACGGCCCGCTCCGCCCCGGCGGTGGCGGCCAGGAGAGCGGTGACGGCGTAACTGCGGCGCCCCGCGCGGAGGTCGGCGCCGGTGGACTTCCCGGTGGCGGCCTCGTCGCCGAACAGGTCGAGGTAGTCGTCGCACAGCTGACCGCCGATGCCGACCAGGGTCGCGTAGCGGCGCAGCCGCCCGTCGTGGGCGGCCAGGTCCTCGCCGGCGGCCAGCAGCCCGAGCCGCAGCGGCGCGAGGACCGAGTACCGGGTGGACTTGTACTCGCAGACGGTGTGCAGCAGTTCCTCGTCCGGCAGGGCGTGGGAGTCGCGCTCCAGGTCGACGATCTGGCCCACGACCGTCTCCGCGCCCGCGCTCAGCTGCACCTCCAGCATGGCGTGCCGCAGCCGCGCCGGCACCTCCGCGTCGAGCAGGACCCGCATGGCCAGGAAGGCCGCGAGATCCCCGGCCAGCACGGCCAGGCCCAGCGCCGTCCGCTCCCCGGCCGGGAACTCCTCGCGGTAGGCGTAGTACGTCGACGGGCCGCCGCGCCGGACGGGCGCGTCGTCGATGATGTCGTCGTGGACGAGCCCGTGCGTCTGGAGCAGTTCGATGCTCAGCGCGGCCTCCGCCAGCCCGGGCACCGGCTCGGCGGTCACCAGCCGGGCCGCCTCGTACAGCAGGGCGACCCGCAGCCGCTTGCCGCCGCGCAGCGAGAGCTCCCGCAGGAGCTCCAGGCAGCGGGGGGTGAAGCGGCTGAGCGCCGGGGTGTCCAGGTGCTCCGGCAGGGCCGCGAAGTACGCCGCGAAGCGGGCGTCGAAGCGGCGCCGGTGGGCGGCGGCCCGTTCGTGGGCGGCGGCCATGATCGTCTCGTCCATGGGCCCACCCTTCCAGCCGGACGGACCGGACCGGCAGCGGGGGCGGGCCCCGGCCGGATGTGTGCCCGGCCGGGGCCCGTCGCGACTACCGCACCATGGCGGCGAGCACGCTGCGCCAGTCCTCGCCGGGCTCCGGGCGGAGCAGGTCCGCCAGCGCCTCGGCCCGGTAGTGCCAGGGTCGCCGCAGCTCCGGTTCGGCGTCCGCCCGCAGCTCGACGGCGCTGGGCGAGCCGAGCAGCCGCACCAGCTCGGCCGCCAGCTCGGCCCAGGCCACCTGGCCGGTGACGGCGTTGACCGTCCGTCCGGACGCCCGGCCGGTCCCGTCGGCGCAGCCGACGACGGCCCGGGCGAGGGCGGCGGAGTGCACCCAGGAGGCGCCGTACCAGCCGTGGCCGTCCGCCGCCGGGGTGGGCAGCACGATCGGCCGGCCGGCCAGCGCGGCCTGGTAGAGCGCGCCGGTGGAGCCCCAGCGGAGCTGGTCGCGCAGCCGCCGGTGCGGGCCCCAGACGATCGGGGACCGCACCACCGTGCCCGCGCCGCGCCCGCCCGTCCCGGCGGCGGCCAGCAGGATCCGCTCGCAGTCCAGCTTGGTCTGCCCGTAGGGGCTGACCGGGGCCTCGGCCGGGGCGCCCTCGGGGACGTCGGCGGCGGCCGGTCGGCCGTAGGCGTCGACGCTGCTGACGAAGACGAACTCGCCGCCCCGCCAGCCGTCCACCAGGGTCCGCATGGCGGCGAGGTCGGTCCGGTGCTCGGTGAAGGTGCACGCGGCGTGGATGACGGCGTCGACGCCCTCGACCGCGCGGCGCAGGCTGTCGTGGTCGGCCAGGTCCCCCTCGGCGGCCTCGGCCCCGTTCGCCGCCACCAGGTGCGCCGACTCGGGCCGGACCAGCGCCCGGACCGGGCGGCCCTGGGCGATCAGCTCCTGCAGGACGGCGGCGCCGACCCCGCCGGTGGCGCCGGTGAGCAGCACGGTGCCCGCCCGGGTGGTGCGGTGACGGGCGGCCGGCCGGGCGTGGCCGGTCGGCCGGGCGGCGGTGGCGGCGCGGCGCTCGGCGGCGCGGGTGTCGAGCAGCCCGGCCAGGGCGCGCGGGGTGCGCTGCTCCAGGACGTCGAGCCCGGTCAGCGGGAGGCCGGTGCGGGCCCGCAGCCGCTCCGCCAGCTGAACCGCCATCAGTGAGTGGCCGCCCAGGTGGAAGAAGTCCGCGTCCGCCGTCGGCCGGCCGCTCAGCAGTTCGCCGAAGACGGTCCGCACCGCCGCCAGCGCCTCGGACTCGCGGGCGGCGGGCGCGCCGGGCAGCCGGGCCCGGTCGACCGTGCCGTCGGGGTGCCGGGGCAGCGCGTCGACCAGGGTGACGGCGGCGGGGAGCCGGTCGGCCGGGAGGCGGTGGCGCAGGGCGGCGCGCAGCTCGGTGCCGCTCGGCGAGGCGGGGCCGCGGACCACCGCGTACGCGAGGGCCGGCCGGCCCTCGGCGGCCACCACGGCGGCCTCGACGATCCGGGGGTCGGCCAGCAGCGCGCCGACGGCGGGGTGGTCGGGCCCGGCCGCCGGTCCGCCTGTGCGGTCAGGACCGGACCAGCGACCAGGACCGGACCAGGGACCAGGGGCGGCGGGCAGGCCGGCGAGGGGGCGGTCCGCGTCGGCCGCGACGGCCGTCAGCAGGTCGGCGAACCCGGTGAGCAGCCGGCCCGCGGCGGCCTCGTCGAGCGCCGCGACGTCGTGCTGGACGAGGCAGCGCGGCCGTGGGCCGTCCTCGACCAGCAGGGCGAGGCCGAACTTGGCGAGCCCGAGGTCGATGTCGACGGCCTCCGCCGCCAGGCCGGGCAGCGCGAGGGCCCCGGCCGGCCGGACGAGGTCGCAGCTGACGGCGAGCAGCGGATGGCCGCCCTCGCCCCGGGCGGCGGCCCCGAGCCGTTCGACGACCAGGTCGAACGGGACGTCGCGCCGTTCCTGCGCGTCGAGCAGGGCGCTCCGGACCCGGGTCAGCGCCTCGGTGAAGGTCGGCTCCCCGGAGAGGTCGGCCCGGACCGGCAGGGTGTTGACGCTCAGGCCGACCGTCCGGCGCAGCTCGGGCCGGGCGCGGTGGCCGCTGGCGCAGCCGACGGTGAGGTCGGGCTCGCCGGTGGCGAGGCGCAGGGTGGCGAAGGCCGCCGCCAGCACGACGGTGAACAGGGTGGCGCCGTGCCGGGTGCCGAGCCGCCGCAGGCCGTCCAGGGTCTCCGGGGTGAGCGGCGCGGTGTGCAGGGCGGCCGGCCGGGCGCCCGGGCCGGGTGGGACGGGGCGCAGCAGCGGTACCGGCCGGGCACCGGTGAGCCGGGCGGCCCAGGTGCCGGCGGCGGCGGCGAGTTCGGCGTCGCGGGACCGCTCCCAGCGGGCGTAGTCGGCGTACTGCGGCCCGGCCGGGGGCAGGTCGGCGGGCTGCCCGGTGAGCGCGGCCCGGTACAGGGCGGCGAGGTCGGCGGCGAGCACGGGCAGTGAGCCGCCGTCGACGGCGATGTGGTGCAGCGTCAGCAGCAGGGTGTGGTCGTCCTGGCCGTGCCGCAGGAGCAGGGCCCGCAGGACCGGGCCGGTGGCGAGGTCGAACGGGCGCCCGGCCTCGGTGCGCAGCAGGGCGGGGGCGGCCTCGGGGGTGGCGGGCAGCACCGGGACGGGTACCGGGGTGGCCGGTGCTGCCTCCTGGTAGGGGTGGTCGCCCCGCTGCCCGTAGCGGGTGCGCAGGACGGCGTGGCGGGCGGTGAGCGCGGTGAGGGCGGCGGCCAGCGCCTCGGTGTCGAGCGGGCCGCGCAGGCGGGTGGCGAGCGGTACGTGGTAGCCGGCGCCGCCCTGGCCGAGGCGGTCCATCAGCCACATCCGCTGCTGGGCGTGCGAGAGCGGGGCGGGGCCCTCGGCGGTCTGCCCGGCCGGAACGGAACCGGTCCGGGCGGAACCAGCTGGGGCGGAACCGGTCCGGGCGGGGGCGGTCCGGGCGGGACCGGCGCCGGCCCGTCGGCGGGCGAGCCGCAGCAGGTCGGCCTGCCGGGCGGCCTGGTCGGTGCCGGTCATCGGGCCGACTCCCCGTGCTGCACGTGCTGCACGTGCTGCACGGGGCCGGCGGCGGCCGCCTCGCCGTGGGCGGCGAGGAGGGCGCGTTCGATCAGGGCGGCCTGGGCGGCGACGGTGGGGTGGTCGAGGAACTCGGCGAGCGAGAGCTCCACGCCGAGGTCCTCCCGGAGGTCGTCGACCACCCACATGGCCAGCAGCGAGTGGCCGCCCTCGGCGAGGAAGTCGGCGTCCGGCGCGGTCACCGGGCGCTCCAGGGCCCGTGACCAGGCCTCGGCGACGGCCTGCTGGATGGGCGTCAGGAGGGCGGTGGCGGCCGGGCCGGTCCCGGCCGGCGGCTCGTCCGCGGCGAGCGCGCGGCGGTCGACCTTGCCGGTGCCGGTGAACGGCAGGGCGTCCAGCACGGTCCAGGCGGTGGGTACCAGGTGGGCCGGCAGCCGGTCGGCCAGCCGGCGGCGGAGCGTCTCGGCCACCGGCCGCGTGCCCTCGGCGGGGACGACGTACGCGGCGAGCACGGCGTCCTCCTGACCGGGGCGGCGGACCACGACCGCCGCCTCGGCGACCTCGGGGTCCTGCCGCAGGACGTGCTCGATCTCTCCGGGTTCGATCCGGAAGCCGCGGACCTTGACCTGGTCGTCGAGCCGGCCGTGGAACTCCAGGGTGCCGTCCGGGCGCTCCGAGACCAGGTCGCCGCTGCGGTAGGCCCGCCCGAGGCCGGGGATGTCCCGGAAGCGCTCCGCCGTCAGGTCCGGCCGGCCGAGGTAGCCGAGGGCCAGCCGGGCGCCGCCGATCCACAGCTCACCGCGGGTGCCGGGGGGCACCGGGGCCTGCCGCTCGTCCAGGACGACGGTGCGGGCCCCGCCGAACGGGCGGCCGATCGGCACCTGCCCGGTGCGGTCGGCCGGGCCGATCCGGTGCAGGGTGGTGATGGTGGTGGACTCGGTCGGCCCGTAGGCGTTGACCAGGTCGAGCCAGGGGAACGCCCGCAGCACGGTGGCCGCGTGCCCGGGCGACAGGGCCTCGCCGCCGACGAGCAGCGTGCGCAGCACCCCGAAGATCCGCGACTCGCGGGCGGCCAGCCGGTGGAAGAGGGCGGTGGTGAACAGGGCGGTGGTGACGCCGAACCGCTCGATGTCGCGGGCGAGTTCCTCGGCGGTGGGCCGCTCGGCGGGCGAGACCGCGACGGCGGCGCCGCGCACCAGCGGGGCCCAGAGCTCGAAGGTCGAGGCGTCGAAGGTGGCGGGCGAGTGGAAGAGCACGCGGTCGCCTGGGCCGAGCGCGATCGCGTCGGGGGCGGCGACCAGGTCGGCGACCGCGCCGTGCGGCACCTGGACGCCCTTGGGGCGGCCGGTGGAACCGGAGGTGTAGATCACCAGGGCGACCGCCGCCGGGCCGGTCACGGCCGGCGCCTCCGGGCTCTCGGGAGCCTCGAAGGCATCCGGTGCCTCGAAGGCGTCAGGGGCGTCGGTGAGCCCGGCGGCGGCCAGCACGAGGACCTGGCCGGCCGGCAGACCGGCCTCCGCGAGCAGCGCCTTGTCGCCGAGGGTGAGCCGGACCCCGGCGTCCTCGATCATCGCGGCGGTGCGCGGACGCGGGTACGCCGGGTCCAGCGGCACGACGTGGCCGCCCGCCCACCAGACGGCGAGCTGGGCGACGACCAGGCGGGTGGAACGGGCGCAGAGCAGGCCGACGGCGCTGCCGGGGACGATCCCGCGCGCGGCCAGTTCACCGGCCAGCTGTCGTGCGGAAGTGATCAGTTGACGATACGTCAGGACAGTGGAGCCGTCCGTCACGGCGAGCGCCCGCGGACATCGGTCGGCCTGCCGGGCGATCAGGACGGGGACGGAGTCGGCCCCGGCAACGGAGCCGCCCGGCGCGGACAGGGCCGCGGGCCTGGCGGGTGCGGGCCTGGTGGCTGAGGGCATGGTGGGTGCGGACATGGTGGTTCCCTTCCGGGCGCCCCGGCTTCGCGCCGGGGCGCCCTGCTACGGCGTGTGGTCAGGAGGCGGCGACGGCGCTCGGGCGTTTCTCCTCGACCAGCCACCCGACGCCGCGCAGGTCGGGCTGGCGCAGCACCTGGGGGGCGCGCAGCCGGACCTCGTACTCCTCCTCCAGAGCCGCCAGCAGACGGGCGGCGGCGAGCGAATTGCCGCCCGCGTCGAGGAAGTTGTCCAGCGGACCGAGGTCGGGGCGGCCCAGCAGCTCCCGGCAGAGCCGCAGCACGGTCCGCTCGGTGGGCGTGGCACCCTCCCCGGCGGCCCCGGCGCCGCGGGTCTCCTCCTCGGCCGCGAGCAGGGCGGCCCGGTCGACCTTGCCGTTGGCGTCCAGCGGGAATGCGTCGACCACCCGGACGACGGCCGGCACGGCCTGCTCCGGCAGCCAGGCCCGGACCTCCGGCAGCAGCTCGGCACCGGTCGGGCCGCCGGTGCCCAGACCGCCGTCACCCGGCGCCGGCTGGACGAAGGCGACCAGCTGGACCCCGCCCGCCCGGTCCTGCCTGGCCGCGACGACGGCCCGGCGGACCCTGGCGTCACGCTCGAACGCCGCCTCGACCTCGGCGGGTTCGATCCGGACGCCGCTGACCTTGACCTGGTCGTCGAGGCGGCCCAGGAACTCCAGCACGCCGTCCGGCCGCATCAGCACCCGGTCGCCGGTGCGGTAGACGCGGTCGGCGCCCTCCACCCCGTCCGGCGCGGGGACGAAGCGGCGGGCGGTGAGCTCCTCGTCCAGGTAGCCGAGGGAGAGGCAGCGGCCGCCGATCCACAGTTCACCGGAGTGTCCGCGCGGCACCGGCCGGCCCGCCCCGTCGGCGACCAGCAGCACCGCGCCGGGCACCGGCCGGCCGATCGGCGGCGCGCCGGTGCCGTGGTCGGCACCGGGCGCCATGGTGTGCGTGGTGGTGACCACGGTGGCCTCGGCCGGCCCGTACATGTTGTGCACGGTGGCGGTGACGTCCGGGCCGGGGGCGCGGCGCAGCCGGTCGCCGCCGATGCCGAGGTGGCGCAGCGCCAGCCCGGTGGGCCAGGGCCGGTCGAGCACGGGTTCGGCCAGCGGGGTGGGCAGCACGCTGACGGTGATCCCCGCCGAACGCCACCAGTCGGTGAGCGCGCCCCGGTCCCAGCGGACGGCTTCGGGGGCCACGACGAGGGCGGCGCCGGAGGTGAGGGTGGCCCAGAGCTCCTTCACGTGCGGGTCGAAGGCGACGCCGATCAGCAGGCTGTGCCGGTCGCCGGGGCCCAGGCCGGTGAGCTCGCGGTACCAGTGCAGCAGGGAGCCGAGGGAGGGCTCCCCGACGGCGACCGCCTTGGGGGTGCCGGTGGAGCCGGAGGTGAGGACGGCGTAGTGGGTGCCGGCCGGGGCCCCGACCGCGCCGGCCGGGGCCGGGGCGAAGGCGGCGACCACGGTGGGGTCGGCGACCGCCCCGGCGAGCGGGGCGGAGAGCGGGAGGTGCTCGCCCCCGGCGTGGGCGGGCGGCAGCAGCGCCGGGTCGCCGACCAGGCAGGCCAGTCGCAGGTTGCGGGCGACGGCCTGGAGCCGGCGTTCGCCGGGGCGCGGGCCGAGCGGCAGGTGGACGGCGCCGAGCCGGGCGACCGCCAGGGTGACGGCGACCAGCCCCGCCGAGTGGTCCAGGCAGACGCCGACCAGGTCGCCGGGACGCACCCGGTCGCGCAGGGAGTCGGCCAGCGTGTCGGCGAGGCGGTCGAGTTCGGCGTAGCTCCAGGTGCGCGCACCGTCGACGAGCGCCGGGGCGTCCGGGGTCCGGCGGACCCAGTCGGCGAAGAGGCCGAGCACGGCGCCGTCCTGGTGCGGGCGGCCGTACGCGACGCTGGAATCAACCTGATTGTTCGTCATATCGCGCCCTCCGGGCGAGTGGTGGTCGGCCGGCCCAGACCCATGGCCTGCGCGACGATCACCTTCTGGACCTCGGAGGTCCCCTCGATGATCGTCATCATCCGGACGTAGCGGTACAGGAACTCCAGCGGGTGCCCGCGCACCCAGCCGGTGGCGCCGTGCACCTGGAGCGAACGGTCCACCGCGCGGACGGCGGTCTCGGAGGCGGTGAGCTTGGCGAGCGCCGCGTTCTCGGGCGCCTCGGTGCCGTCGTCGACCAGCCGGGCGCAGGCCAGGGTGAGCAGCTTGGCGGCCTCCACCTCGGCCCGGGTGCTCACCAGGTGCTCCTGGACGTGCTGGTAGCTCCCGATCCGTTCGCCGAAGGCCTGCCGTTCCCGGGCGTACTCGACGCCGAGCCGCAGCGCGTACTCGGCGACGCCGTTGCACATCGCGGCGACCACCAGGCGGCCCCGGGAGAGGCTCTCCATGGCGAGGGCCGTGGCGGCGCCGACACCCTCGGCTCCGCCGATCACCGCGTCCATCGGCACCCGGACCCGGTCGAGCGTCAGCTCGAACAGCGGCTCGCCGGACATGCCCTCGTACCGCTGGCCGATCCGCAGTCCCGGCTGGTCCATCGGGAGGGCGAAGGCGGTGGCTCCGGCGGTCGGGCCGGCGCCCCGCCCTAGGTCGGTGGCGGTGACGACGAGGGCGAGGTCGGCGCGGTCGGCGTTGCTGACGAAGGTCTTGCGGCCGTCGATCACCCAGCCGTCGCCGTCGCGGACGGCGGTGGTGGTGAGCCGGAACGCGTCGGATCCGGCGTGCGGTTCGGTGAGGGCCAGGCAGCGGGCCGCCTCGCCCCGCACCAGCGGCAGCAGCCAGCGCTCGATCTGCTCGGGCGTGCCGTGCCGCAGCAGCGGGCTCGGGCCGTCCGAACCGGCCAGCGCGTACGGCGCCAGCGGGCAGCCGCTGCGGCCCGCCGCGTGGTGCAGCAGCACCACGGCCGTGAACGGCATGCCGGAGCCGCCGAGTTCCTCCGGGTAGTCGCCGGCGTAGAAGCCGAGCGCGGCCGAGCGCTTGCGGACGTACGCGCGCAGCTCGGCGGGCGGCTGGTCGGCGGTCTCGGGCAGTTCGGCGGCCAGCGGGACGAGTTCGCGGCGGACGAAGCTCTCGAACGCGTCGACCAGTTCGCGGTGGTCGCGTTCCAGGACGGCGGAGGGTGCGGCGTTCACCGGGCGCCTCCGGTCAGGACGCGGGCCTGGTCGGCGAGGACGGGGTGCTGGAACAGCGTGCGCAGCGCCGGTCGGCCGCCCAGGTGCGGCTCCAGCCAGGCGGCCAGCCGGGCGGCGAGCAGCGAGTGGCCGCCGACCTCGAAGAAGTGCGAGTCGGCGGTGAAGCGGTCGTGGCCGAGCACCTCGCGCCAGGCCTCGGCGACCAGGTGCTGGCCGGGGTCGGCGAAGGCGGTGGCCGTCGGCGCGGTCCGCTCGCCGGGGGCGGGCAGTTCGGCGGCGATCCGGGCGAGGGCGGCCCGGTCGGGCTTGCCGCCGGGCAGGGTCGGCATGGTGTCCAGCGCCGTCCAGACGGCCGGGACGAGCCCGCCGGGCAGCCGCAGCGCGAGGGCGGCATGCAGCGCGGCCTGGTCGGGCTGTTCGGTGCCCTCCAGGAACCCGAGCAGACGGGGGCCGACGTCCTGCCCCTGACTCTGCTCCCGGTCCCGGTCCCGGTCCTGGTCCTGGTCCTGGTGCAGCACCACCGCGCAGGACCGGCCGCCGAGTTCGGCCGAGGCGGCCGCCTCGATCTCCTCCAGCTCGATCCGGTGACCGCGGAGCTTGACCTGGTTGTCCCGGCGGCCGAGGAACCAGAGCCGGCCGGTCAGGTCGCGGTACCCGCGGTCGCCGGTGCGGTACACCCGCTCGCCGCCGAGCGCCGGCACCGCGACGAACCGGGCGTCCGTGAGATCGGGGAGGCCGAGGTAGCCGTCGGCCAGCGCGGCGCCGCCGACCGCCAGCTCGCCGACGCACCCGGCGGGCAGCGGCTGGAGCCCCTCGTCCACGACGTGCACCCGCACGCCCGGCAGCTCGACGCCGAGCGGGATCTCGGCGTCCCCGGCCAGGTCGGCCGCGGTGACCTCGTGCACGGTGGAGGTGACGGTCGCCTCGGTGACGCCGTAGGCGTTCAGCACCGTGGTGGCGGTGCCGTCGGTCAGACCGCGCAGCGCCCGGGCGGGCAGCCGCTCACCGCCCAGCACGAGCAGCCGCGGGGACCACCGCCCGTCCGCCAGCGCCTCCCGCAGGTCCTCCCGGACGGCCAGGAAGTAACTGGTCGGCAGGTTGGCGACGGTGACGCCGCGGGCGGCCAGCACCGCGACCAGCTCCGGCCCGGTCGGCACCTCGCGCTGCGGCAGGACGAGGGTGGCGCCGGCCGCCAGCGAGGGCAGTACCTCCTCCAGCGCCACGTCGAAGGAGGGCCGGGCGAACAGCAGCACCCGGTCGGCGGGGCTCAGCCCGTACCGGCGGGCGAGGGCGGCGACCCAGCCGGCCAGCGCGTCCCGGCCGACCAGCACCGGCTTGGGCACACCGGTCGAGCCCGAGGTGTGGATCAGGTACGCGGCGCCGTCGAGCACCGCGGCCGGCTCCGCCTTCGGGAACGCCGGACCGTCCAGCAGCGCCGGGGTGACGCCCTCGGCGGGCAGGGCGAGCGCGCTCTGCCGGGTGGCCAGGACGAGGGCGGGGCTCAGCCGTTCCAGCAGCAGGCCGAGGCGGGCCGCCGGGTCCTCGGCGGACAGCGGGGCGTACACCGCGCCGTGGCGCAGACAGGCGAGCAGGGCGACCACGCTGTCCACCCCGCGCGGCAGCACGGCGGCCACCGGCTGGCCGGGGGTCACTCCGGCGGCGCTCAGCCGGTCGGCGAGCGCGCCGACCCGGCGGTCGAGGTCGCCGTAGGTGAGCCGCTCGGCGCCGGCGACCAGGGCGAGCGCGGCCGGGTCCTGCGCGGCGGCCGGGTCGAGGACGACGGGGGCGGCGGCCTCGACCACGGGCCCGGCGACGGGGACGGGCCCGGCCGCCAGCTCGGCCAGGGCCGCCTGCGGCCGGTCGAGGTAGCAGCGCAGCAGCTCCAGCAGGCGTTCGGCCAGCAGCCCGGCGGTCTCCTCGCCGAAGAGGTCCGCGTCGTAGTCCCAGACCAGGGTCATCCCGGCGGCGCCGTGCTTCTCGCCGACCACCCGGCGGTCGTCCGGCAGCAGCACCAGGTCCAGGTCGAAGCGGGTGGTGCCGGTGTTGAAGCCCTCGTACAGCGAGACCTCCAGGCCCGGCGCCTGGACATCGGGCAGCGCCGCGTCGTGCGCGCTGAACATCACGCTGAACAGCGGGTTGTCCGCCCCGGTGGTGTGCAGCCCGAGCAGCCGCGTCAGCTCCTGGACCGGCACGTCCTGGTGGGGCAGGGCGCGGAGCAGGACGTCGGTCGCCTCGTCCACCGCCTCGGTGCCGGGCGCGGCCGGGTCCAGCCGCAGCCGCAGCGGCACCGTGTTGACGAACATGCCGACGGTGCCCTCGAAGCCGGGCGGCCGGTTGCCGACGGCGGTGCCGACCACCAGCTCCCGGTGGCCGCTGTGGCGGCGCAGCAGCTCGGCGAAGAGGGTGAGGAGGGTGCTGAACGGCGTGTGGCCGTCCTGCCGGCCGCGGTCGCGCAGCCGCTCGGCCAGGTCGGCGCCGATCGACTGGCGCAGCTGGCCGCCCCGGTGGCGGCGGACCGCCCCCGGGCGGGCCAGCCCGGGCAGGGCCAGGGCGAGCGGGGCGTCCGTCAGCTCGCGGCGCCAGAACTCCAGGCCGCGGGCGCGGTCCCCGTCCCGGGAGCCGTCGGTGCCGGTCCGGACGTGCTCCTCGTAGGAGGGGGCGGCGGGCAGTTCGGCCGGCTCGCCGAGGACGTGCCCGCGGTAGACCGTGAACAGGTCGCGCAGCAGGATCGCGAACGAGTGCCCGTCGTGGACCAGGTGGTGTTCGACGTGGATCAGCCGGTGGTGGTCCTCGCCGAGCCGGACGAGGTGCCAGCGCAGCAGGGGCGCCTGCGTGGTGTCCAGCGGTTCCTCGGCCTCGGCGGCGAGCAGCGCGCGGAAGGCGCCTTCGGGGTCGGCCTCGCCGGAGAGGTCGCTGGTGCGCAGCCGCGGTTCGGTCCGGGCGCCGACCCGCTGGCCGGGCACGCCCTCCGGCCGGGCGACGAGCTCCAGCCGGAGGCCGGGGTGGTGGGCGAGCACGGCGGTGAGCCCGGCGCGCAGCGCGTCGGGGTCGAGCGCGCCCCAGAGGTCGAGGGCGGCGGTGAAGTTGTAGGCGCGGCTGCCCGGCAGCATCTGCTCGTGCAGCCAGACGATCTCCTGCGAGGAGGAGAGAGCGAACATGGACGGTCCCTTGGCTGTGGCGGGTGGGTGTTCGTTCGGGATCGGACGGCGGGCGGGCGTGGTGGACCCGCCCCTCGGGTCGGTGCGGGCGCCGGGGGTGGTGGCGCCGGACACCGGTGGTTCGGGCGGACGGTGGTCGCGGGCGGACGGAGGGTCGGAGGGAGGCGGGCGCGCCCGGGTGGGCTCAGGCGGCGCCCAGGTGGTGGCGGAGCGTGGACAGCAGCGCCTCGAACGCGGCCTCGGCGGCGGCGTCCGGGCAGCGGTCGCGGTCCCAGGCGAGGCGGACCAGCAGGTCGTCCCCGTGCGAGGCCGAGACCGCGAGCGGGGCGGCGAGCGGCCGCCCGGCCAGGTGGGTCTCCCGGCCCGCCGTCCCGGCGAGCACCAGCGGCGGGCGCCGGTCCAGGTCCTCGAAGGTCAGCGCCGCGTCCAGGGCTCCCGTCCAGGGCGCCCCGGCGGACCGGGCGGCGCGCACCAGCTCGTCGAACGGGGTGTCGGCGTGGTCGAGGTCGTCCCACCAGGCGGCGCCGAGCGCGCCGAGGTCGCCGGCCGTTCCGGCGGCGGCCGGGTGCACCAGGGTGTTCAGGAAGCAGCCGAGGACCGGCGGCGCACCGGGCAGACGGCCGCCCCACGGGTAGCCGAGCGCGAGCGCGCGGTCCGGGCGGAACGCCCGGTGCGCGGCGACCGAGACGGCGTCCAGCAGGGCGGGGAAGAGCGCGGCGCGGGCCGCGCCGGTCACGGCGGGCAGCCGGTGGACGACCATGCCGGTGGGGCGCGGCGCCGCGCCGCAGGGCGCCGGGCCGCCGCTCAGTCCGCCGAGCCGGGCGGCCCAGTGGGCGTGCGCGGCGGGGCTCGCGGCGGCGGCCTCGGCGGCCAGCTGGAGCTCCACCGCCTCCCGGTAGGCGGCCAGGCCGTCGGCGGCCGGCCCCGGCCCGGACAGCCGCCCGTCCTCCGCGGTCTCCGTGGCCGCTGTGGCCGCTGTGACCGCCGCGCCGTCCGCCGTGTAGGCCGCGCCGAGTTCCGCCGTGGCGAGGCCGAGCGACTGTTCGTCACAGACCGCGTGGTCCAGCGCGAGCGCCAGCAGTTCCTCGTCGTCGTCCGGCCCGGCCGCGAGCAGCAGGCGCAGCGCCGGCCCGTCGGCCGGCCAGTCGAGCAGGGCGCGGCGCAGTGCCTCCCGCGCCGTGTCGCCGGGCCCGACCGTCACCCGGGCCACCTCGACGGACGGCTCGCCGAGCCGCAGCACGGGTGTGCCGCGGACGGTCGCGAAGCCGCCGCGAAGCGCCGGGTGGCGGGACGCCAGCCGGGTGGCGGCACGGCGCAGCCGGGGCAGGTCCACGGCGCCGCGCGGATAGCCGAAGAACAGCGGCACGACGTCCGGGCGGCCCTGCGGGTCGAGCCGGCGGGAGATCAGGAAGCGGCGCTGGGCTCCGGTGAGCGGAAGCAGGCCGGCCGGCCCGCCGGAGGCGGCGACGGACCGGTACCGGGCGAGGTAGGCGGCGGTGATGCTGGGCTGCACGGAAGGGTGCCCGCTTTCGGTTCGAGGCGTGTCGGGGCGTGTAAAGGCGTGTCGGGGCGGCCACCGGGCCGTCCGGCGGCACGCGGCCGGTCGGAGTCGGCGGGCGGGCGGGTCAGCGGATGTGGCCGGTGAACGTGGTCAGTGGGCAGGTCCCGCCCCGTCGGCGCCGGTCGCCGGCCCGGCCACGGTCTCGGCCACCGGCCCGGTCTCGGGCCCGGCCGCCCCGGAATCCGCCGGCCCCGCCCCGTCCGCCCCACCGGTCGGCAGCTCCCGCAGGCCGCGCAGCGGCGACAGCAGCAGCGGCACCGGGACGGCCAGGAACCCGACGGCGCAGACCCAGAGGGCCGTCCGCGGTCCGGCCGCGGCGGCGACGGCGCCCCCGGCCAGGGCGCCCAGCGGCAGGGTGCCCCAGACCAGGAAGCGCATGGTGGCGTTCATCCGGCCGAGCAGCTCGGGCGGGCAGACGCTCTGGCGGAAGCTCACCTGGGCGACGTTGTAGACCACCGCGCCGAACAGCACCACCCCCGAGCCCAGCCCGAACAGCACCGCCCCCGCTCCCCCGCCGGACAGCGGCCAGAGCATCGCGAACGGCGCCGTGGCAACCGCCGAGAGCCAGATCAGCCGGGCCTGGCCGACCCGCCCGGCCAGCCACCCCGCGCACAGCGCGCCGGCCAGGCCGCCGACGGCCGAGACCGAGAGCAGCGCGCCGATGGCGGCGGGCGAGAGCTCCAGCACCCTGACCCAGAAGACGGTCTGAACGGCCATCAGCACGGCGCCGAAGAGGTTGGAGACGGCGGTGGCGGTGGCGATCGCCCGCAGCAGCGGGTGCCGCAGCACGAACCGGACGCCTTCGGCGACCTCCGCGCGCAGCGACCGCCCGGGCACCGGCCGGGGCGCGGGTTCCTCGGTCCGGATACCGGACAGCAGCACCGCCGAGGCCAGGTAGCCGACCGCGTCCGCGGCGATCGCGAGCGGCGCGCCGAGCAGCTGGACCAGCCCGCCGCCCAGTCCTGGGCCGGCCACCTGGGCGGAGGAGCGGACGGTCTCGATCGCCCCGTTGCCGCCGACCAGGTGCTCGCGCGGGAGCAGCGCGGGCAGGAAGGACTGGTGGGCCACGTCGAAGAAGACCGTGGCCACCCCGGTGACCAGGGCAACCAGGTAGAGCTGGGTCATCGTCAGCACGCCGAGCGCGGCGGCCGCCGGGATCGACCCGACGGCGAGGCAGCGCACCACGTCCGCGCGGATCAGTACGGGCCGTTTGCGCGTCCGGTCGAGCCAGGCGCCCGCGGGCAGGCCGACCAGCAGGAAGGCGGCGGTCTCGGCGGCGGTCAGCAGACCGACCTGGAACGGTGTGGCGTCCAGCTCCAGGACCGCGGCCAGTGGGAGCGCGACCAGGGTCACCTGGCTGCCCACCTGGGCGGCGGCGGCGCCGGAGAGCAGGAGGCGGAAGTCGCGGTGGCCCAGCAGGCGGTCCCGTGCCGGACGACGAGGAATGTCGTTCATCAGTACGACTCTCGGTGACGGATCCGATACGGAGCAACCGGCGGGAATGTTTCCGGACGCCTCCCGGAACGGCCGGATCGCGCCACCGTCCCCAGCTGCCCCAGGGGTCGCCTCCGCCCCAGCCGCCCCACCGGGGCCGGTCCGCGCCGCCGGGACCAGCAAGGTCATGACTTGGCAAAGGAAACGGCCCGACGCCCAACAGCGGGTCCGATATTCGGACATTCGTGTTCACGCCACCGGACACACTCCCGCAACTTGGCCGGATCCGGTGAATCCCTGACGGAGCATCACCCTCCGTTGGCGCTGCCGTGATACCGGCGCACGCCCGCGCGAGCGCCCCCGGCCGCATCCCGAACGTGCGGCTGTCTGGCCGTCAACTGCCTCCCCGACCTACCATGTTGGTGGTCGGAGGAGGTGGCGCCGGTGGCACGCGGAGACGGGGAGCCCG
This sequence comes from Kitasatospora sp. NPDC088548, assembly GCF_044753005.1. Classification (NCBI taxonomy): domain Bacteria; kingdom Bacillati; phylum Actinomycetota; class Actinomycetes; order Kitasatosporales; family Streptomycetaceae; genus Kitasatospora; species Kitasatospora sp. NPDC088548. The sequence goes on along the minus strand of NZ_JBIVMI010000003.1, from coordinate 211,371 downwards.
GACGGCGACTGGAGGCCGCGATCGCCTGGGCGCTCAGGAACTCGGACGGTGTGATCGCCTTCTGCGGCGCCCTGGTCGTCGGACTCCTCGACATGCTCGGGGGCGCCATCGACGACAACGTCGTCTCCGGGGCCACCCTGCTGGTGCTGGCGGCGGTGGTCTACGGATCGCTGGCCGAGCGCAAGCGGCGGATCACCGACATCCGGGAGGCGACGGCCGGCGCCAGGCAGGCGCTGGACAGCCTGGCCTCGGTGCGCGAGCTGGCCGGCGTGGACCTCGAACGGGCCCTGGAGCTGGCGCGACAGGACACCGACCGCTGGGTGTTCAAGGGCGGCACCGGCACCTACCTGCGGGCCGTCACCCTGCCCGAGTGCGTGCGCGAGGCGCAGCGCAGGCGCCGTTCCCTCACCGTCAAGATCGACATCGTGCACCCCGGAGACGAGCGGGCCTGCGCCTCCTACGCGCGGTTCCGGCAGACCTTCGGCCACCGGCCGGAGGTCCTGCCCGCCGACGGCTGGAGCGTGGAGCGCACCCGCAAGGAGTCGTACGCCACGGTGTTCGCCGCGTGCTGGTACCGGCAGCGGCTCGACACCCTGGAGATCGACGTCCACCTCTCCGCCGTCGTCCCGACGCTGCGCTTCGACCTCTCCGCCTCGTGCCTGATCATCACCCAGGACGATCCGCGCCGGGTCAGCCTGTACGTGGAGCGCGGCCGTCCCCTGTACGACTACTACCTCACCGAGCTGCACCACTACCGGGAGCAGGCCGTCAAGCTCGACCTGCGGGACACCGAGCCGCTCAGCGACGACCCGACCGTCGACGAGGCCCGGCGCCTCTTCGAGCAGCTCCGGCTCCCGCTCCCCGCGGCCTTCGCCGACCGGGACGTCAGCGACATCATCGACCGGGCGCTGCGCGCGGAGAACCCCTACCGCAGGTAGGGCTTGTCTGACAATTCCCGCCGCGCCGCGAACTGTCGGACAAGCCCCAGCCCTCGAAGGCAGGAGACGATGGAGGACCTCTTCACCACGCTCGACCGGGCCACCGGCCGCGACCGGGCGGCCCCCGGACTGGAGGGGCTGGTCCGCGGGATCCTGGCGGACGTCGCCTCGGGGGCGCTGGCCCTGCGCGCGGTGGCCCACCCGCTCGGGTTCTACTGCCTGCCGGTCCTGCGCGAGGGGGCGCACGGGGTGTGCGTGCACGTCTTCGGCCGCGCCCCGCAGGACCCGCGCCGGGCCGCCGACCCCCAGCAGATCCACTGCCACAGCTGGGAGTTGACGAGCAGCGTGCTCTACGGCCGGGTCGGCAACCTGCGGATCGGGGTGTTCGACGAGCCGCGGCGGCCGACGCACCGCGCGTTCGAGGTGCACAGCGCGGCGGGGACGGACGAGATCCGGCCCACCCCCCGGCTGGTGCGCTGGGAGCCCGGCGAGGAGCGGACCAGCGCGCGCGGCGAGACGTACACGCTGCCGGCGGGTGACTTCCACGCGACCCTGTTGCCGGGCGGCGCACCGGCCGCCACCCTGCTCCTGGGGCGGTCCGTGCCCGGGCCGGTGGACATCGTCCTGGGGCCGGTCGACGGCCCCGCCCACCGGGTGGTGCGCCGGCTCTGCAGCGTCGCCCAGACGGTTCGAATCGCCGGCGAGACAGCCAGGAGGATCAGTGAACACGCTCCGGCCGAATGACCCCGCACCCGATCTCTCGTTCGAGTGCCGGATCGCGGTGAAGGCCGCCGAGGAGGCCGGCACGCTGCTGCGGCGCCGCTTCCGGCGGGACTTCGGCGTCCGGCCGAAGGGCGCGGACGGCGATGTGGTCACCGAACTCGACCTGCTGGCCGAGGCCCTGGTCACCCGGCGGCTCGCCGAGTCCTTCCCCGACGACCTGATCGTCGCCGAGGAGGGCGGCCGGACCGACGGACGGAAGGAAGGCCCGCCCTCCGGCCGGACCTGGCTGGTGGACCCGCTCGACGGGAGCAACAACGTGGTGATCGGTCTGCCCGCCTATGTGGTGGGCATCGCGCTCTGCGTCGACGACCTGCCCGTCCTCGGCGTCGTCCACGACCCGGTGGCCGGTCGGACCTGGCGGGCGGTGCGCGGCGGCGGCGCGTTCGGCCCGGGCGGGCCGCTTCGGCCGGCGGCCGGTCCGGTCGCCGCGCCCAGACCGCTGCTCGGCTGGACCCAGGGGCACGGGGTGCCGGCCGGCGATCCGGTGGTCCGGTCACTGAAGGCGGAGCTGGAGACGGGCTCGCGGCGGCTGCTCCAGCTCTGGGCACCGCTCCTCACCTGGTCGATGCTGGCCCGCGGGGACATCGACGGTTTCGTCGGCTACCGGGCGGAGGAGATCGACCTGCCCGCCGGATACCTGCTCGCGGCGGAGGCCGGCCTGGTGGTCCTGGGGCTGGACGGCACCGGGTTCAGCCCCCGGATCGGGCAGCCGGAGACCGCGCGCAGCTTCGTCGCGGGGCGGCCCGAGGTGATCCCGTACCTGCTGGACCTGGTGGCCCGCACGGCCGCCCCGGACCAGAACCGACCGGACCAGGGCTGACCGGAGCAGGGCCGACCGGAGCCGCCGGGCCGCGAGGTCAGTTGGCGACGGCGAGAGCGCCGGTCGCCAGCAGCACCGCGCCGGCCGCCAGCACCGCGCCGGTCCCGGCCACGCTCCGCAGCGGCACCCGCAGGCCGTGCGCGCGGCACCGCTCGTACCAGAGCAGGGTCGCGAGGGAGGCCCACGGCGCCACCAGCGGACCGACGTTGGTCCCGATCAGCAGCGCCAGCAGCTGCTGGTGGTTGCCGGCCGGGACGGCGGCCTCCCCGGCCAGGTACACCGGCAGGTTGTTGAGCAGGTTGGCCAGGCCCGCGCCGACCGCCGAGGCCCGGAACATCCCGACCACCCCGCCGTCCGTCCCGATCGCCCCGGCCAGCACCCGGTGCAGCCCGTGCGCGTCCACCGTCTGCACCACCAGGAACATCCCCGGCACCATCACCAGCAGCCGCCACGGCACCAGGGAGGTCCGCAGCGCCGCCGGCCGCCGCACCGCGAAGGCCAGCACCGCGACGGCCGCGGCCACCCCCGAGGCCGCCCAGAGCGGGAGGTCGGCCAGCAGGGTCGACAGCAGGAAGCCCGCGCAGGCCAGCCCGCAGATCCCGAACAGCACCCGGTCCGCCGGCCGGTGGGCCGGCGGCGGCAGGTAGTCGGCCGCGCCCCGGCGGCCGCGCCGCCAGTAGAACAGCCAGAGGCAGACCATGGTGACCAGGACGGAGGCCAGTTGCGGCGCCCACATCACCCGGGCCAGCCCGGACGGCGACAGCGCGACCCGCTCGGCCGCCAGCAGGTTGGTCAGGTTCGACACCGGCAGCAGCAGGCTCGCGGTGTTGGCCAGCCAGACCGTGGTCATCGCCAGGGGCAGCGGCGCGATCCCCACCCGGGACGCCAGGGCCAGCATCACCGGGGTCAGCAGGACGGCCGTGGTGTCCAGGTTGAGGGTGACGGTGGTGACGGCGGCGAAGGCCACACAGAGCAGGAACAGCAGCGGATAGCTGCCCCGGCCGGCCCGCGCCACGCCCGCCGCCACGACGTCGAACACCTCGGCGGCACTGGTGAGTTCGGCGAGCACGATGACCGTGCCGAGAAAGGCCAGCAGCGGCGCGATCCGGGAGAGCGCCGACCCGGCCGCCGCGGTCGGGAGCAGGCCGGTGGCGAGGCAGAGCAACCCGCAGGCGAGCAGCCCCGCGGCCACCCAGTCCAGCGGATGAAGGCGTCTGACGGCAACGGGGTAGGCGAACACGGGGGTCAGGGTCGCACACGAGCGGACATTGGTCGAGAGCGCCGAACCTGGTGTAAGGGCGGCCGATTGGTCATAGTCTGTGCCCATGGCGGCTCTTGACGCGATCCCGGGTGAACCCGGACCGATGGACTTCTTCATCAGCTACTCGCCGGCCGACGAACGCTGGGCGGCCTGGATCGCCTGGACGCTGGAGGAGGCCGGCTACCGGGCCTTCCTCCAGGCGTGGGACTTCGTCCCCGGGACCAACTTCGTCGACTTCATGGACCGGGGCGTCACCGAGTCCGCCGCCGTCATCGCCCTGCTCTCGCGCAACTACGAACGCTCGCGCTACGGCCGGATGGAGTGGCAGGCCGCCCTGCGCGCCGACCCCGACGCGCCGGAGCGCAGGCTGCTGACCGTCCGGATCGAGGACATCCCGGTGGACGGTCTGCTCGCCACCCTCACCTACATCGACCTGGTGGGCGTCACCGAACCCGCGCGCGCCCGGCAGCTGCTGCTCACCAGGGTCACCCAGGCGCTGGACGGCCGGGCCCGCCCGGAGCTGCGGCCGGGTTACCCGGGCGGCGGCGCCCCCGGCGGCCCGTCACCCGCCGCGCTGCCGCCGCTCAGACCGGTCGGCGGTACCGGCTGGGCCGGCCGGCGCAGGCCCTCCGTCCAGCCCGAGTACCCGGTCGCGGCCGTCGGCGCGGGCGGGCGCGAGGCGGTCACCGTCCTCCATGTGGCCGGTCCCTCGTTCGGCCGCGGCCACGACCCGGTGGACCTCCAGGCCGCCATCTGGGGCGACCTGGTGGAGCTCGCCGACGCCGGCGCCCCGGCCCCCGAACTGGTCGTCGTCACCGGCGATCTGACCGCCTCCGGCAGCCCCCGCGAGTGCGAGCAGGCGCTCGCCTTCCTGACCGGCCTGCGCGCCCTGCTCGGCCTGGAACCCCACCGGGTGGCGATCGTGCCCGGCGGCCAGGACGTCAGCCAGGCGGCCTCGCGCGCCTACTTCAGCACCTGCGAGGCCGACGAACTGCGGCCCACCCCGCCCTACTGGCCCAAGTGGCGCCACTACGCCCGGCTGTTCCAGGAGTTCTACCAGGGCCTGGACGTCGTCTTCGACAGCGCCCAGCCGTGGACGCTCTTCCCCGTCCCCGAACTCGGCACGGTGATCGCGGGCCTGAACTCCTCGATGGCCTACAGCCACCGGGCCGACGACCGGTACGGCTGGCTCGGCCCCGAGCAGGCGGCCTGGTTCGCGCAGGCGCTGCGCCCGTACGAGGCGGAGGGCTGGCTGCGGATCGGCGCGGTGCGCCACCCGGTCCTCACCCGGCCCGCGGCCTCCCGCCCGGGCCGCGGCGGACAGGACCTCGAACCGCTCAGGGACCTCGACCGCTTCACCCGGCTGACCGCGCCCCGGCTGCATCTGCTGCTGCACGGCCCGGCCGCCGGACGGACGGCGCTCCAGAGCCTGCCCACCTCCGTCGGCGAGGTGCGCGTGGCCGGCGCCGCCGCCCCCGGCACGCACCAGTTGCTCCGGCTCACCCGCGACGGCCTCACCCACTGGGCGGCCCCGGACGCCGGACCCCAGCGGCTGACCGCCGACTGGCACCGGGCCCACCGTGCCTTCCCGCAGCCGCCCGACCCGGCCGGGGCCACCGCCCCGCCGCAGCCGCCGGACGGTGCCGGACCACCCACCGAGGCGGAACCCGAGCCCCGGCGGCTGGCCTCCGCGCTCGACGCCCTGCTGGCCCGGGTCGCCGAGGTCTGCCGGACCCGCCACGAGGGCGCCCAGCTGCGCACCGTCCCCGGCTCGCCGCCCCAACTGCTCGTCACCTGGACGGAGTCGGGGTTCGTCCGGCAGCAGCGGGTCGCCGTCTGCGCGCACACCCCCACGGTCGAGGACGTCGACCGCTTCGTCGACGAGGTGCACGCCGCCGGCACCGACCCGGACGCCGAACTCGTCCACGACGGCCCGCCGCCCGCGCGCGAGCTGCGCGACCGGGCCCGGCGCCGCGGCGTCCGGCTGCGCAGCTTCACCGAGTTCCAGGGCCTGCTCGACCTGCGCGGCTACGTGGCCGCCCAGACCGAGCGGCTGCGCGCCGACGGCCAGTACCCGCCCGGCCTCTATCTGCCGCAGCGCTACCGCGAGGCCGAGCGCCCCGGCGGCGAGGAACGCGACGGCCTGGTCGACGAGATGCTGCGGCTGCTCGACTCCGACCACGGCCGGTTCCTGCTCCTGCTGGGCGACTTCGGGCACGGCAAGACCTTCGCCCTGCACGAGCTGGCCCGCCGCATCCCGGCCGAACTCCCCCATCTGACACCACTGTTCATCAACCTCAGCACCCTGGACCGGGCACACTCCTTCGACGGTCTGGTGGCGGCCCACCTGACCGCCCACGGCATCGACACCATCGATCTGCGGGCCTTCCGCTACATGCTCAGGCAGGGCCGGATCGTCCTGCTGTTCGACGGCTTCGACGAGTTGCTGAACCGCGTCAGCTACGAACGGGCCGCCGACCACCTCCAGGTGCTCCTGGACGCCGCCGTGGACAGCGCCAAGATCGTGGTCAGCAGCCGCACCCAGCACTTCAGCTCCCAGGAGCAGGTGCTCACCGCGCTCGGCGAGCGGGTCGGCCTGCTCCCGCAGCGCCGGCTGCTCGCCGTCCAGGACTTCACCACCGGTCAGATCCGCAGCTATCTGGCCAACCGCTACGGCGACGGGACCGCCGCCGACCGCCGGCTTCGGCTGCTCCAGGCCATTCCCGACCTGCTCGCCCTCTGCCGCAACCCCCGGTTGCTGAGCTTCGTCGCCGACCTCGACCACGACCGGCTGCGGGCCGTCGCGGGAGCCGGCCGGGCGCTCAGCGCCGCCGGCCTCTACCAGGAGGTCTTCACCGCCTGGCTGCGGTTCGAGGAGCAGCGCGGCCACGGCGGCCCGGGCGCCGCGCCCGGACTCGACCTCGACCAGCTGTGGGAGGCGGTCACCGCGCTCGCGCTGCGCCTGTGGGAGAGCGGCCGCAACGCCATGCCGTACGACGAACTGCTCGACGTCTCAAGCGTGCTGACCGGCCTGGCGGAGAGCAGGCTGCCCGCCCCGCAGGCCGCGCACGCGGTCGGCTCGGGCTCCCTGCTGGTCCGGACCGACGACGGCGTGTTCCAGTTCATCCACGGCTCGGTGGTGGAGTGGCTGGTGGCCCGCGCGGCGGCGGCCGGCCTCGGGCGGGGCGAACCCGACCTGCTCGCCCGGCGGCCGCTCAGCCGGCTGGCGGTGGAGTTCCTCTGCGACCTCGCCGACCACCGGGTCTGCCAGCAGTGGGCGCAGGACGTCCTGGACGGCACCGCCCCCGCCGACGAGACCGCGCGGCTCAACGCCGTGAAGGTGCTGGCCCGGCTCAGGGTGCCCGCCCACACCGACCTGCGCGGGGCCGGCCTGGCCGGCGAGGACCTCTCCCACCGGGACCTCTCCGGCGTCGACCTCGGCCGGGCCGACCTCACCGACGCCCGGCTGATCGGCGCCAACCTCGCCGGGGCCTCGCTGCGCGGCGCCCGGCTGTCCGGCGCCCGGCTGGACGCGGCCGACCTCACCGGCGCCGACCTGCGCGACGCCGACCTGCGCGGCGCCCGGCTGATCCGCACCGACCTGCGCGGCGCCCGCCTCCAGGGCAGCCACTGGCAGCGGGCCGCCCTGATCTCCGCCGTCACCGACCCGGCGGTGCTGGCCGCCCCCGAGCTGCGCGCGGCGGCGATCGCGCCCGGGCTGCCGGTCGAGGCCGGCTTCCGGCCGTCGGAGGTCGGCGTCCCCTACGGCTTCGACGTCCGCACCACCCGGCTGCCCGAGCCGGTCGCCTTCAGCGCCGACGGCCAGCTGCTCGCCGTGGGCAGCGACGACGGCAGCGTGCTGGTCTGCGACGCCGTCACGGGCGTCGCCCTGCGCACGCTCAAGGACCACATCGGCCGGGTCTACGCGGTGAAGTTCGCCGGGCCGGTGCTCGCCACCGGCAGCGCCGACGGCACCGTACGGCTCTGGGACCCGGTGTCCGGGGAGTGCCGGCACCGCCTCGACGTCCACCCCGGCGGGGTCTGGCCGGTCTCGCTCGGGCCGGCGGGCGCGCTGCTCGCCACCGGCGACGCCGAGGGCACCGTCACCCTCTGGTCCACGGAGACCGGCCGGCCGCTGCACCGGCTGCCCGGCCACGCCGCGCCGGTCTACACCGCGGTGTTCAGCCCGGACGGCTCCCTGCTGGTCACCGGCGACCGGGCCGGCGGCGTCCGGCTCTGGGACACCGGCCGCGGGCAGCGCGTCGCCGAGCTGGCCGGCCATCAGAGCACCGTGTTCCGCGCCCAATTCAGCCCGGACGGCACCCTGCTGGCCACCGGCGACGCGGGCGCCGACGGCGGCCCGGGCGGGACGGTCCGGATCTGGGACGTCGCCGGCCGGCGGCTGCGGCACGCCCTCAGCGGCCACGGCGGCCGGGTCTACACGCTGGCCTTCCACCCCGACGGCACCCTGCTCGCCAGCGGTGACACCACCGGGCGGATCAGCCTCTGGAACCCCCTCGACGGCACCCCGGCCGGCCGGCTGGAGGGCTGCACCGGCGCGGTGTACCAGGTCGCCTTCGCGCCCGACGGCACCCGGCTCGCGGCCGGCGACAGCGACGGCGTGGTCCGGGTCTGGCGGGTCGGCCCCGCGACCGCCGGCGGACACGAGGTGACGGCCCTGCGCCGCCAGCCCCCCGAGCACCGGGGCTCGGTGTGGGCCTGCCGGTTCCGGCCCGCCGGCGATCCGGCCGCCCCGGGCGGCGCCGAGGCCGACGCGCTGCTGGTGACCGGCGGCAACGACGGCGCGGTCCGCCTCTGGGACCCTTCCTCCGGCCGCGGCCGGCACCTGCTGCGCGGCCACGGCCGGCGGATCGGCTCGCTGTCGTTCAGCGGCGACGGCACCATGCTGGCGGCCGGCGGCAACGACGGCGTGGTCCGGATGTGGGAGCCCGCCACCGGCCGCCGGACCAGGGAGCTCTCCGGCCGGAGCAGCCGGCTGGTCTCCGCGCGGTTCAGCCCGGCCGGACCGGTCCTCGCCACCGCCAGCAACGACGGCGACCTGTACCTGTGGAACGCCCTGACCGGCGAGTACCTGCGGGAGATGGACGTCGAGACGGAACACGTCTGGGCGGAGGCGTTCAGCGCCGACGGCGTCTTCGTGGCCACCGCGAACGACGACGACACGGTCCGCATCTGGTACCGCAGCACCGGCGCGCACCTCACCACCCTGCGGGAGCACCGCGGCCGGGTGCGCTCGATCGCGTTCAGCTCGGACGGGCGCCGGCTGGCCACCGGCTGCGACGACAGCGGGGTCCGGATCTGGGACATCGCGGCCGGCCGGGTCGAGTCCCAGCTCACCGCGCACGGCGACCGGGTGTACACGGTGGCGTACGCCCCCGACGACTCCTGGCTGGCCAGCGTCTCCTGGGACGGCCGGGCCGTGGTCTGGGCCGACGGCGCCGCCCGGCACGTGCTGCACGGCCACGCCGGCCGGCTCTGGACCGCCGCCGTCCACCCCCGGCGGCCGCTGCTCGCCACCGCCGGGGACGACCGCGTCGTCCGGCTCTGGGATCCGCTCACCGGGCAGGGCCTCGGCGAGCTGCGCGGCCATACCGGCCGGATCCTGGCGGTGACGTTCAGCCCGGACGGCTCGCTGCTGGCCAGCGGCGGCGAGGACGGCACCGTACGCCTGTGGAACGTGCCGGACGCCGGCCCGCCCACCGCGCGGGCCATCCTGCTCGGGGCCCCGGCCGGCTGGGCGGCCCTTCTGCCATCCGGCGCCTACAAGTACGAGGGCGACGTCGTCGGCGAGTTCTGGCACGCCGTCGGGATGTGCCGCTTCGAGCCGGGTGAACTCGACACCCACCTCCCGGGCGTCCGCCGGCTGCCGCCGGAGGCGGAGCTGTGACACCGGGCACCGGGCTCCGCGGCTGAGACCTGTCTGGCAAGCCCTGGTAGAGCCAGGACTTCGCGTGCCCGGCGGGGAGCGCCGGGCACCCGCTGCCGTCCGGGGGCCGAGGTGCGGCCTCCCCCGGCCCGTCCGGCCGTCCGCCGGGGTGATCCAACTGCCGGTGTTGTGCCGAGAGTTCTGCCGCTGCTGAGCGGCCCCGCCACCTATCGTTGACGACCAGTGGGGCGTCGGCGGGCCGTGCCGTCCTGATGGCCCGAGGCCGTCGGACCCTGCGTGCGCGGGTGCTCCGGGCGGACTCGTGCGCCCTGTCGCGCTTGGCGAGAAAGGGGTTTCGGTGATGACGGATCCGCTGGACGGCGCACCAGCGCACCAGGGTGGAGAGCTTCCTCCGGGCGAGGCCGACGTCCCGTCCGCGTTCCCCTTCGGCGGTTCGTGCTCCCGGCGGAACTGCGGGACGCTGCGGCGGTCGAGCCGGCTGACCGCCGACCTTGCGGCGGCGCTCGGCGACCGGGCGGACGAGGCCGTCCTCGCGGCGCTGCTGATCCTCGCCCGGAAGTACAGCGACGGCACCGCGTTCCGGATCGGCGTCCGGCGGGCCTCCTGGCCGGCCCAGGAGCCCACCGCGTCGCTGGTCGGCTCGATGCCGTCCGCCCTGACGGCGGCCCGGCACCGCCGGACGGTGGTGGCCGGGCTCGCCGGGCTCACCGCCGCCCCGCGCCCGGCGGACGCCGTACCGCCGAAGCTGCTCTGCGTCCTGGACGGGCCCGCCGACGGCAGGTACGGAGCCGACCTGGTGGTCTCCGGCGAGATCACCGCCGACGGGATCACGCTGCACGCCGACTGCCACGACCACGTCCACGACGCGGCCTTCGCCGACCGGCTGCTCGGTCATCTGGCCCACCTGCTGCGGCAGACCGCCGACCGGCCGGACACGCCCATCGGCGACCTGCGGCTGCTGACCGGGGCCGAACGCGAGCAGCTCGCCGGGTTCAACGACACGCGCCGCCCCTATCCGCGGGACGCCCCGGTCTTCCCGCTCTTCGCCGCCCAGACGGCCGCCCACCCCGACCGGATCGCGGTCAGCCACGCGGACGAATCCCTGACGTACCGTCAACTGGAGGAGCGAGCAGCGGAGCTGTCCGCCCGGCTGCACCGCCGGGGCGTCGGCCGGCACAGCCGGGTCGCGTTCCTGCTGGAGAGGTCCCCCCGGCTGGTGGTGGCGGCGCTGGCCATCCTCCGGCTCGGCGCCGCGTACGTGCCCCTCGACCCGGACGTTCCGGCCGCCCGCCGGGACTTCCTGCTCGCGGACAGCGGCGCCGCCCTGCTGCTGACCGAGGACGCGGCGGTGACGGCGGACATCGCCGTCCTCGACCTCTCACAGCCCCATGACGCACCGCGCGAAACCCCGCCGCCCGCCGTCGCCGCCTCGCCGTCGGACGCCGCCTACGTGATGTACACCTCGGGCACCACGGGCCGGCCGAAGGGCGTGCTCGTCAACCAGCGCGCGGTCGTCCGGCTGGTCCTCGGCACCGACTACGTGGACCTCTCGCCCGAGACCAGGATCCTGCAGACCGGCGCGATCGCCTTCGACGCCACCACGTTCGAGTTCTGGGGCGCGCTGCTCAACGGCGGCACCCTCGTACTGGTGCCGGACGGCACCGTCCTGAGCGCGGCCGGCCTCGGCGCCGCGATCTCACGGTACCGGGTCAACACCATGTTCCTGACCTCCTCACTGTTCAACCAGATCGTCGAGCAGGACCCTTCGGTACTCGTCGGCTGCCAGGTGCTGGTCGGCGGCGAGGCGGTGTCCGCGCGGCACGTCGCCGAGGCGATGGACGCCTGTCCGGACAGCGTCTTCGTCAACGCCTACGGCCCGACGGAGAACACCACCTTCTCCGTCGCCCATCGCATCACCCGCCGCTACACCGGACGGGTTCCGATCGGCCGCCCGATCGCCAACTCCACGGCCTGGGTGCTGGACCGCGACGGCCATCCGCAACCGATCGGCGTACCGGGCGAGTTGTGCGTGGGCGGCGACGGGCTGACCGACGGATACCTCAACCGACCCGATCTGAACGCCGGTTCGTTCTTCCTGAGCGGCTCCGGGCCGACGGCCGAACGGCTCTACCGCACCGGCGACCGCGCCCGCTGGACCGCCGAGGGGCTGCTGGACTGCCTCGGCCGCGCGGACACCCAGGTCAAGATCCGGGGCTTCCGGGTCGAGCTGGCGGAGGTGGAGAGCCGGCTGGCCCGACTGCCCTCGGTACGGGAGTCCGTCGTACTGCTGTGCCGGCGCCCGGGCGGGCTGTCCGTCCTCTGCGCCTACGTCACCGCCGACGCGGCACTGAACGGCGCGGACCTCCGCACGGCGCTGCTGGAGCTGCTTCCGGACTACATGGTCCCGTCCTCGTTCCGGCAGCTCGACACGATGCCGCGCACCCGGAACGGGAAGGTCGACCGGGCCGCGCTGGCGGCACTCGAACCGGTCGGCCCCACGGCGTCCGACCGGCCGCGACGGGCGCCGCGAACGCCGCTGGAGACGACCGTGGCCGCGGTCTTCGCGGAGGTGCTGGGCCTGCCCTCGGTCTCGGTCGACGACGACTTCTTCGACCTGGGCGGGCACTCGCTGCGCGTGATGCGGCTGTGGAACCGGATCCGGGCGGTCACCGGCACGGCCGTCGAACTGAAGCAGATCCTCGACGCCCCGACGGTGGCCGGCGTGGTGGCCGCCCTGGAACGGGGGCCGGCCTCGGCCGTCACCCGCCCGAAGCTGGTCCGCCGGTCGTGACGGCTCACGGGACAACTCATGGGACGACCCGGGTGGCACCGGTCCCGACCGCGGTCGTGGTGCGTCCGGTTGCCAAGGATGGTGAGGAGTGAACGTGTTCCCGTTGTCGTTCGCCCAACAGGGTCTCTGGTTCCTGGACCGGCTGGAGGGCCCGGGCTCGACGTACAACGTGCCGGTGATCGTACGGCTGGCCGGCCCACTGGACGCTCCGGCCCTGGAGGCGGCGCTGAACGATGTCGTCGGGCGGCACGAGAGCCTGCGGACGGTGTTCGGCGAGCGCGACGGAGAGCCCTACCAGCGGGTGCTGCCCGCGGCGGCCACCGGCCCGCTCCTGACCGTGCTGGACCGCACCCGGAACCACCTCGACGAGGCCCTCGACGAGGTGATCCGGCGGCCGTTCGACCTCGGCGCCGATCTGCCGCTGCGGGCCTGGCTGATCCGCCTGGCCGCCGACGAACACGTGCTGGTGCTGGTCGCGCACCACGTGGTCTGCGACGGCTGGTCGCTGACCCCGCTGCTGCGCGACCTGAGCGCCGCCTACACCACCCGGCGCAGCGGTCTCGAACCGGCCTGGGAGCCGCTGCCGGTCCAGTACTCCGACTACACCCTGTGGCAGCGCGAGCTGCTGGGCGGCGAGGACGACCCCGGGAGCCTGGTCAGCGAGCAACTGCGGTACTGGCGCGAGGCCCTGGCGGGACTGCCCGAGGAGCTGGCCCTCCCCTACGACCGGGCGCGTCCGGTGGCGGACGGCCAAACCTGCACCGACCGGACCGGCGACGACCGGACCGGCGACGGCCGGGGCGGCGACGGCCGGGGCGGCACCGTCGACCTCCTCGTCGAACCGCGGCTGCACGCCCGACTGCTCACGGTGGCGCGGCAGCACGGGTGCACGCTGTTCATGCTGCTCCAGGCCGCCGTCGCGACGGTGCTGACCCGGTGCGGGGCCGGTCCGGACATCCCGCTCGGCACCCCGGTGACCGGCCGCGCCGACGAGGCGCTGGACGACCTGGTCGGACTCTTCGTCAACACCCTGGTACTGCGCACCGACACCTCCGGCAACCCCACCTTCGGGGAGCTGCTGCGCCGCGTCCGCCGTACGAACCTGGAGGCCTACGCCCACCAGGACGTGCCGTTCGACCGGGTCGTCGAGGCGGTCAATCCCCGGCGGTCGCCGTCCCGGCACCCGCTGTTCCAGGTGATGATCGCGCTGGCCGAGGGACGTCCGGGCGACGGACTGAACCTGCCCGGCCTGCGGGCCTCCCTCCTGCGCCGGACGACGGACACCGCCAAGTTCGACCTCTCCGTCGACTTCGAGGACCGGCGCGACGGCCACGGCGAGCCGGTGGGGCTGCGCACCGCCCTCGAGTACGCCACCGGGCTCTTCGACGAGGCCACCGTCCGGAGCATCGGCGACCGGCTGGTCCGGCTGCTCGGGGCGGTCGCCGGGGATCCGGCGCTGCGCATCCGTGAGCTGCCGGTGCTGTCGGCGGCCGAGCGGCACCAGCAGCTGGTGCGGTGGAACGGTCCCGACCGGGCGGAGGCCGCGGTGGATCTCGGCCGGCAGGTCCGCCGGTGGGCGGCGGAGCGGCCGGACGCCGTCGCCGTCTCCGACGACGGCGTCCGCTACACCTACCGGGACCTCGCCGAGGCCGCCGACCGGGTCGGCCGCGCGCTGTCCGCGGCCGGCGGCGGACCGGACGTGCTCACCGCGATCCTCTCCGACCGCAGCGCCTGGTTCGTCGCCACCGCGCTCGGTGTGCTCCGGTCCGGGGGCGGATACCTGGCCCTGGACGGCACGCTGCCGGCGGACCGGGCCCGCCGGATGCTGGCCGACAGCTCCACCCGCTTCCTGGTGGCCGCGCCGGAACTGCGCGAGCGGGCGGCGTCGATCACCGCCGGCGGGCCCGCCGGCCTGACCCTGCTCCCGCTCGACCCGGCCCCGGGCCAGGCAGGCCACGGGGCGCCCGACCAGGCGCCGGCCTGGGAGCCGCCGGAGCCCGGCGCCCGCCCCGACCGGCTCGCGTACGCCGTCTTCACCTCCGGCTCGACCGGCCGGCCCAAGGGCGTCCTGATTCCGCACCGCGGCCTGTCGAACCACCTGCTCGCGGTGGCCGAGCTGTACGGCCTGGACGAGCGCGACACGATGGCCTTCAACGCGCCCCTGACCTTCGACGTCTCGGTGTGGCAGGCCCTGACCATGTCGCTCGTCGGCGGCCGGGTGCACGTCCTCGGCGAGGACACCACCCGCGATCCGCTGGCGCTCGCCCGGTGCGTCGCCGAACAGGGCATCACCGTCCTGCAGATCGTGCCGCAGGTGCTCCGCGCGGTCCTGGACATGTGGGACCTCGACGACGCCTCGGTGCACCTGCTCAAGGGGCTCCGGTGGATGCTGGTGCACGGCGAGGAGCTCCCGCCCGACCTCGTCGACCGGTGGTTCGCGAGGCACCCCCGAATACCGCTCGCCAACGTGTACGGCCCGGCCGAGTGCTCGGACGACGTGTCGGTCTCGGTCATCACCGCGGGCGACGGGTTCCGGCGCGGCCGGGCCGCGATCGGCCGGCTGCTGCGCAACACGCGGGCGTACGTGCTGGACGAGTTCCTGCAGCTGCTGCCGGCCGGCGCGGTGGGCGAGCTGTACGTCGGGGGCGCCGGCCTGGCGCGCGGATACGCGGGCCGGCCGGACCTGACCGCCCAGCGGTTCGTGGCGAATCCGTTCGGCGCCGCCGGTGAACGGATGTACCGCACGGGCGATCTGGTGCGCTGGAACGCCGGCGGCGAGCTGGAGTTCCTCGGCCGGGTCGACCACCAGGTGAAGATCCGCGGCTTCCGGATCGAGCCGGGCGAGGTCCAGGCGGTCGTCGAGCAGGATCCGCAGGTGCGTCAGGCCTTCGTGGTCGCCAGGGAGGACCGTCCGGGCGACAAACGGCTGGTCGCCTATGTGGTGCCGGCGGGGGCCCCGGCGCTGGACGAGGCCGGGGTGCGGCGGCGGGTGGCCCGGGTGCTGCCGGAGTACATGGTCCCGTCGTTCTTCGTGGCGCTGGACGAGCTGCCGGTGACGGCCAACGGCAAGCTGGACCGCCGGGCACTGCCGGCCCCCGACCTGTCGTCGGCCGTCGCGGGCCTGCCCCCGCGCACCCCGCGTGAGCAGGTCCTGTGCGGGCTGTTCGCCGAGGTGCTGGGCCTGCCCCGGGTCGGTGTCGAGGACGGCTTCTTCGACCTGGGCGGGCACTCGATGCTCGCGATGCGGCTGCTGAGCCGGATCCGCGCGGAGCTGGGCCTGGAGGTCGGCGTCCGCGCGCTGATCGCGGCGCCCACCGTCGCCGGGCTCCTGGACGCCGCCCGGCAGCAGGGCGCGCCCGACGACTACGACGTACTGCTGCCCTTGCGCACCGGCACCAGCACCGGCACCGGCCCGCGCCCGCTGTTCTGCGTGCACCCCGCGACCGGGCTCGCCTGGAGCTATGCCGCGCTGGCGGAGCGACTGCCCGCGGAGGTCGCCGTGTACGGCCTCCAGGCCCCCGGGCTGGCGGCGGGTACGGAGCTCCCGAAGGACCTGGACGAGATGCTCGACCGGATGCTCGCGGAGATCCGCCGGGTCCAGCCCGCCGGACCGTACCGCCTGCTCGGCTGGTCGCTCGGGGGCACCATCGCCCACGCGCTGGCCGGCCGGCTGCAGGCCGACGGGGCCGGGACCGAGCTGCTCTGCCTCGTCGACGCGTACCCGAACGAGGTGTGGCCGTACCCGTCGTTCGCGACGCCCGAGCAGTGGGACGAGTTCAGCCTGCTGGTCACCCTGGCGCCCGGGGCGGTCGGCCGGGAGGAGGTGGAGCGCGACATCCGCGCGGCGCTGACGGAGCTGCGCCGCGCCGCGCGGGAGCGGCTCGGCCTCGACCCCGCCACCATGGCCAGGCTGGTCGCCGTGGGCGTCAACAGCAGCCGCCTGGTCGCGCGGCACCGGCCCCGCCGCGTCCGCGGCCGGACCGTCTTCTTCACCGCGGCGCTGGAACGCGGCGCGGCCCGCCCGTCTCCGCTGACCTGGTCGCCCTACCTCGACGGGTTCGAGAACCACGACCTCCCGTGCCGGCACGAAGAGGCGATGGACGCCGAACACCGAGGACGCATCGCCGAGATCATCACCGCCGAGCTGCTCCGCCGCTGACGGCCGAGCCCCACCGACAGACCGGAAGGCGAAGACCTCCATGACTGACCTGCTGGGCCCGGTGCACCGGGAATCCGCCGAATCCTCCCTCCGCCGGCGGTTCGAGGGCCGGCTCGTCGGACCGGACGACCCGGCGTACGACGAGGTCCGTGCGGTGTGGAACGGCATGCACGAGCGCCGGCCGAGCCTCGTCGCCCGCTGCTCGAACGCCGCGGACGTCGGTGCCGCACTGCGGTACGCCGCCGCGACCGGCCGCGCGGTGACCGTGCGCGGCGGTGGTCACAACGTCGCCGGCACCGCGGTCGCCGACGACGCCGTCATGATCGACCTGTCGCTCATGCGCGGGGTCGACGTCGACCCGGGGGCCCGGATCGCCCGGGCGCAGGGCGGCTGCCTGCTGCGCGACCTCGACGCCGCCACGCTGGCCCACGGCCTGGCCTGTCCGGCGGGCGTGGTCTCGCACACCGGGCTGGGCGGTCTGGCCCTGGGCGGAGGGTACGGCTGGCTGGGCCGCAAGTGGGGCCTGACCTGCGATCATCTGCTGGCCGCCGAGGTGGTGCTCGCCGACGGCACGGTCGTCGAGGCCACCGAGGAGGAGCATCCCGAACTGCTCTGGGGCCTGCGCGGCGGCGGCGGGAACCTCGGCATCGTCACCCGCTTCACCCTTCGCCTGCGGCCGGTCGGCCCGGTGTCCTACCGGACGGGTGTCTTCCCGCTGAGCGAGGCGGCGGCGGCGCTCGCCGACTACCGGGCATTCGCCGAGGCCCAGGGCCCCGATCTGCATGCCGTCGGGGCGCTCAAGCACGCCGGCCGGCAGGACTGGATCCCGGCCGAACTGCGGGGCGCGCCCGCGCTGTTCCTCACCGCCGCCTGGTTCGGCGCCGAGGAGCTCGGTCCGGCGCGCACCGCGCCGCTGTTCGCGCGGGCCGCGCCCGGCGCCACCGCGTCCCGGGTGATGTCGTACGCGCAGCTGCAGGCGCTGGGCGACCACGGTGAACCGCACGGCAACCGCTACTTCACCAAGTCCTGCTACCTCACCGGCCTGTCCGCCGGTCCGGTCGGCCAACTGATCGGATCCGCGAGGGAGATGCCCTCACCCCGGTCCTCCGTCGACTTCGAGTACCTGCGCGGGGCGATCTGCGACGTGCCGGACGCGGACTCCGCCTTCCCGCGCCGGGACGCGCCCTACATCTGCACGGTGTCGGCCCAGTGGACCGATCCGGCCGAGGACGCGGCGAACGCGGCGTGGAGCCGGCGCGGCGTCGAACGGCTCGCCGACTGGCAGTTCGGCGGCGCCTACGTCAACTACCTGCAGGACGAGAAGCCCGGCAAGGTCGCCGAGGTCTACGGCGCGGCCCGCTACGAGCGGCTGGCGGCCGTCAAGCGCCGTTACGACCCGGACAACGTCCTGGCCGGCAACCAGAACATCCCTCCCGCGGCACACCCGCACGCCTAGAGAGAGGACCACCATGTCGCAGCTCGTCTCCGCCCAGCCGACCGTCACCGCTCCGGCCACCTTCGCACGCAACGAGCCGGGCGCCTTCCTGGCCGCCCTGCGCTCCCCCTGGTACGCGCTCATCGCCGACCTGCAGGACACGGTACTGACGACGACGGTCGCGTACGCGAAGTCACGCGGCCTCAAGGCGCTCTACCTGCCGCTGACCACGCGGACCATCACCTGCCCGTCGGGGCTGGGCAGCGACACCAGTCCGGTCCCCGTGACGGTCAACGGGGTCGACACGTATCTACCCGACTCCCTGCAGTTCCTCTTGGAGTACGGAAGCCAGATCGCCACCGAGGGCGGGTACACCATCATGCCCTCGTTCCGGAACGAGATACCGGACAAGACCCATCTCGGCCAGTTCACGCACAGCGAGGCGGAGTTCCCGGGCGGGCTCGACGATCTGATCGACTACGTCGAGGGCTACGTCAAGGCCCTGGCCGGCGCCATCCTGGACCAGCACGGCGGCCGGCTCGCCGGGGCGCGCGGCGACATCTCGCACCTGGAACGCATGGTGACGGCCGGTCACTTCGCGCGGCTCACCTTCGACGAGGCCGCCCGGCTGCTGGCCGACGAGCCCGGCTGCGTCGAAGACGAGGGCGAAGGGCGCAGCCTCACCCGCAAGGGCGAGCACCAACTGATGTCCAGGGTCGGCGAGTTCCTGTGGGTGACGCACTTCGACCACCTGACCGTCCCGTTCTACCAGGCCTTCGGGGACAGCGAGGGCAGGACGGCCCGCAACGCCGACCTGCTCTTCGGCATGGGAGAGGTCGTCGGCTCGGGCGAACGGCACACCGGGGGCGAGGAGGTGCGCAAGGCGCTGGCCATGCACAACGTTCCGGAACACGACTACGCCTGGTACGTGGACATGAAGGAGCAGATGCCGCTGCGGACGTCCGGCTTCGGCATGGGCGTCGAGCGGTTCCTCATGTGGGTCCTGAACCACGACGACATCCGCGACATCCCGCTGGTCTCCCGGGTCAACGAGCCCGGCGCGTGGCCCGACGCCGTCATCCGGCCGTAGCCGGCGCCCCTCTCCCCGACCACCGCCCGCTCCGCCCCGTTCCGCCCCGCGCCGCGCCTCCGCGCGGCCACCCCACCGGCGGTGCGGCACGACAACGAAATCAGGTGTGCCATGGCCCCAGAGCCCCTCTCCCTCCTGTGCCTGCCGCATGCCGGTGCGGGCGCCGGCTTCTTCTGGAAGTGGCGGCAGCAGGCGCCGCCCGGTCTGCGGCTGGTGCCGCTGCAACTGCCCGGTCGCGAGGAGCGGACCGACGAGGAGCCGCACCGCGAAGTGGCCGACGCGGTGCGCGCCCTGCTGCCCGAGGCGACCGCCGCCGTCGCGGGCAGCCCTCGGATCGCCCTGTTCGGGCACAGCCTGGGCGCCGTCCTCGCCTACGAGCTGGGGCGGGCGCTGGAGGAGCGGACCGAACTGCCGGTCGCCCACGTCTTCGTGAGCGGATCTCCCGCGCCGGACCGGGGGCGCGCCCGGCAGGCGGCCGCGCTGGACGACGACGAGTTCCTCGCGCGGGTGGAGGAGCTGGCCGGCTACCGCCATCCGGCCTTCGAGTCCGCCGAGTTCCGGGAGCTGCTGCTGCCGACGCTGCGCGCGGACGTGGCGATGCACGAGGCGTACCGGCCGTCGTCCGACGCTCCGATCCAGGCTCCGATCACCTGCCTGCGCGGCGACGGCGACGCGCTGGTCCCGGAGCGGGACGCGCTGCGGTGGGACGCGGCCACCCACGGTCCCTTCAGCTACGCCGAGTTGCCGGGCGGACACATGTACCTCGCCGACTCCGCCGCCCCGGTCGTCGGCCTGATCGCGGAAACCCTCGGCTGCGACCGGCGGCAGCCCGCCGGAGCCGGGCCCGGGACGGGGGCCGGTGACACATGCGGCTAGCGGGCAAGACCGTCGTGATCACCGGTGCCGGGCGCGGACTGGGCCGGATGTGCGCGGTGCGCTTCGCCGGGCAGGGGGCGGACCTCGTGCTGGTGGACACCGGCGGGGACATCCCGGGCGTGCCCTACCCCCTGGCCACCGAGGACCAGTTGGAGCGCACCGCCCAGCTCTGCCGGCAGGCGGGCGTCGGCACGCTGAGCGTGCTCGCCGACGTGCGCGACACCGCCGCCGTCACGGCGGCCGTCGATGCCGCCCTGCGCCGCTTCGGCCGGATCGACGTCCTGGTCAACAACGCCGGCATCGCCGCGCCCTCCGGCAAGCCCGTCCACGCCATCGCGGACGACGAGTGGCAGCTGATGCTGGACGTCGACCTCTCCGGCGCGTGGCGGATGATCCGGGCGGTCGCCCCCGGCATGGTGCGGCAGCGCGGCGGCAGCATCGTCAACATCGCGTCCACCGCCGGTCTGGTGGGGTACCGGCACTTCGCGGCCTATGTCGCCGCGAAGCACGCGCTGGTCGGCCTCACCAAGGCCGCCGCGCTGGACCTGGCCCCGATGCGGGTCCGGGTCAACGCCGTCTGCCCCGGATCGGTGCGGGACGCGACGCACGTCGAGGGCCGGATGCTGTCCGAGATCGCCCGCTGCCTCGACGTCGGTCCCGACGAGTACGAGCAGGCCTTCGTCACGGCGCAGCCCATGAACGCGCTCGTGGAGCCGGAGGACGTGGCGGACGCCGCCCTCTGGCTGGCCGGTGACGAGTCCCGGCAGGTGACGGGCACCACCGTCGCCGTGGACGGCGGATTCTCCGCGCGATGAGCGAGACCTGGACACGGCCGATTCGGATGGAGACATGACTGATCAGCCTGGACCCCGGAGCGGGGTCGACACCGTCCTCGGCGACGACGCCGGACACGGCATCGTGCTGCGGCTCACCGACGCCGGGCGGATCGGCGCGGCGCAGGCCGCCGTCGACCGGGCGAACACGCCGGCCGCGGCGCGGGACGCGGGCAGCTTCTGGGTCCAGTGGGCCGGGGCCGGATCCGCGTCCCCGCTCGCCGCCCGGCTGCGGCAGCGGGAGGCGGACCGTCCGCTGAACCCCGACGACCCCGGGCTCCGGGTGGTGCTGATCCGCTACCCCGACGGCGCCGCCGACCTCGTCGTGGTGGCCCGCCGCGGTGTGCTCGACCACGCGGGCCTGCGGATCCTCGCGTACGCGCTGACGACGGCGGGCTGCGACGCGGTGGCGCTCGCGGGCAGGTTGCGGCGGTCGTCCGCGCCCGGCGCGACCGGCTGGTCGCCCGCGCCCGCACCGCCGTGGGGTCTGGCCGACGACCCGCCCGGAGGGCCGGAGCAGGCCCTGCCGACGGGTGTGTTCGCCCCGGAGGTGGTGGTGGCCGCGACCGCCGTGGCGCTCTCCCGGTACGAGCGCGGCTCCACGGTGCGCCTCGCGGTGGTGTCCACCGAGCCGGCCGGGCTGAAGCCCGGCGCCAGGGTGATCCGGCTGACCCTCGGTGACGACCTGCCGCTGACCGGGCTGCTCGACCAGGTCCGGGCGGCGCTGGACGGCCCGGGCGAGCCGGCGGTGGGCGAGTTCCCGCCGGTCTGCCTCGTCCTGACCGGTCCGGACCCGGACGAGCGGTACGTCCCCCTCCCGCCGGACGCCGCGCCCCTCGTCCAGATCTGGCAGAGCCGTGCGGATCTGCTGTCCCTGTCGGGGCAGACCCACGACGCCCGGATCCACCCGGCCGTCGCGGACGCCTTCGCCCGGCACACGGCACGGCTGGCCGCGCAGGTGACCGCGGCATCGGCCGCCCGGCCGGCCGGCGGTCCGCCCGGGCGGACCGTCGGTGATCTCGCCCTGCTGGACGCTGCCGACACGGCCCTCGCCCTGGATCTCGGCCGCGGCCCGCGCCGCACCCCGCCCCCCGGTGCCGCCGTCCACCAGGTGGTCGAACGGCTCGCCCGGGAACAACCCGACGCGGTCGCGGTCGGCGACGGCACCCGGAGCCTCACCTACCGGGAGCTCGACGAACTGGCGACCGCGTGGGCGCGCGTCCTCGTGGACTGCGGAGCGGGCCCCGGGCGGTTCGTCGGCGTGTGCCTGAAGCGCACCGTCGATCTGGTGACGGCGCTGCTCGCCGTCCTCAAGTCCGGTGCGGCCTATGTGCCGTTGGATCCGCAGTCCCCCGACGAACGCCTCCGCCACATCGCCGGGGACGCGGAACTCGCGCTGGTCGTCACCACTCTGTCGGGCTTTCCGGCCGGCGACGGCACCCCGGTGCTCGGGCCCGGGGCGCTCACCGCGGCGGCCCCGGCCTCCTCGGGCACCGAGCTGCCCGAGGTCGGGCCCGGCGACCAGGCCTACGCCGTCTACACCTCGGGGACGACCGGACGGCCGAAGGGGGTGGTGGTCGCCCACGGCAGCGTCCTGGCGCTGCTGGACGCGACCGCCGAGGACCTCTCCCTCGGCCCCGACGACGTGTGGACCTTCTTCCACTCCGCCGCCTTCGACTTCTCCGTGTGGGAGATCTGGGGCTGCCTGCTCACCGGGGGGCGCCTGGTCGTCGTGCCGTACCTGGTGTCCCGGTCCCCGGAGGAGTTCCACGCCCTGCTGCTGCGCGAGGGCGTCACGGTGCTGAGCCAGACGCCGTCGGCGTTCGCCGGGCTGCTCGACGCGGACGCGCGGGCCGCCGGTCCCGCCCCCCGGCTGATCGTGTTCGGCGGGGAGGCGTTCGACCCCCGCCTGGTGCGCGGCTGGTTCGGCCGGCACCCCGACAGCCGGTGCCGCCTGGTCAACATGTACGGGATCACCGAGACGACGGTGCACGTCACCGCCCGGACCGTACGGTCCTGGGACCTGCACACCCGGACCCAGCGCGTCGGCCGGCCGATCGCCGGCTGGTCGGTGTCGGTCCGGGACGACCGGGGGCGGCCGCTGCCTCCGGGCGCCGTCGGCGAGATCTTCGTCGGTGGCGCGGGGCTCGCGCTGCGCTACCTCAACCGGCCGGAGCTGACCGGGGAACGGTTCCCCCTGGACCGTTTCAGCGGCGAGCGGGTCTACCGCAGTGGCGACCTGGGGCGGCTCCGGCTCGACGGCTCGCTGGACTGTGTGGGCCGGCTCGACGAGCAGGTCAAGATCCGCGGCTTCCGGATCGAGCTGGGCGAGGTCCGCTCGGTCCTGCTCGACGACGCCGGGGTGGTGGACGCCGCAGTGCTCGTCGAGGGGCAGGACGACGGGCCGGCGCACCTGCGCCTGGTGGGTTACCTGGTGCTCGCGGCGGGTGCGACGACGGCCGAGGTACGCCGGCGAATCACCACGATCCTCCCGGACTACATGGTGCCGGCCGAGCTGCTCGCTCTTCCGTCACTGCCGCTGACCCTGAACGGCAAGCTGGACCGGTCCGCCCTGCCGCGCGCCCGCGGCCCGCTGCCGGGGGGGGGCGGCGGGGGGCCCCCCGGCCCCCCCCCCCCCCCGCCCCCCCCCCGGGCGCGGGGGGGGGCGGGGGGCCCGGGGGGGGGGCCCCCCCCCGCCC